>CBFCYU010000114.1:0-5985 GCA_965602415.1 uncultured bacterium
GCGGGAACCAGCAGGCTTCAGTACCCGCCGAACGTGCGAATCGTGCGCCTGATGTGTAGTGGCGCCGTCGACACGATCTACGTGCTGAAGGCGCTGATGGAGGGAGCGGACGGTGTCCTGATTGGTGGCTGCCATCCGGGGGACTGTCACTACCAGCACGGGAACTACAAAGCACGCCGGCGCGTCGCGATCCTGAAGAAGATCCTCGATCAAGTCGGCTTCGACGAAGATCGGATCTGGCTGCGGTGGATCAGCGCCTCGGAAGGGAAGCTGTTCGCCGACACGGTGACCGAAATGGTCGAGGTGCTGCGGGAGAAGGGCCCCAACGCACTACGGGCAAGCTGGGCGGTGTAATCGACATGGAAGAAACGGACCGCGAAGTCATGAGATACGCGACGCTAAACCTGAACGGCGGAAACCGTGACGAGGCCTTGCGAGGGCTTCTCGCCCGGCTTCTGACGAGCAACTTCGTGCAAGCGGTGTTGGTCCCCAAGCCTCTGGCCGACGGGAGTGCCGTGGTGCAGAGCCTGGTCGTCGATCCTGAACAGCTGGAAGACGCCATGCCAATCGCACCGACGATGCCGGTGCAGTCGGCGCGCATCCTCTCGGACCTGACGGCGACTCCGAACGAGGGCCTCATCGCGGCGGTGCTCAAGCCGTGCGAGCTTCGAGCCGCCGTCGAACTGGCCAAATTCCTCCAGGTCGATTTGGAGCGTGTCGTCACCATCGGCGTCGATTGCTTCGGAACCTACGAGGTCACCGACTACGCCGACCTGTCGGCCGATCAGCGCACCGCCGCACTGCAATCGCTGGGCGGAGGAGCGAATGACGCGCAGGCGGGCGAGATAAGAGAGGCTTGCCGAATGTGCATTCGCCCCATTCCGATCGGGGCCGATCTTGGCGTGGGTCTGATGAACGCATCGTCCGACTCGATCCCGTTGTCCCTGAGCGGTCGATTCGCCGATGGACTGGCGGAGGCTCTCTCCCTCGAGATCACGGAGAGTGAGCCCGAGGGGAGGGCGGCCATCGAAGCCCTCGTTGCGGAGAGACAGGAGTACCGGGACAAGGCGCTCGGCGCCTTCGCCGAGGAAACCGCGAGCATCGACGGCCTGATGGGGGCTTTGTCGGCCTGCATCGGGTGCCGCAACTGCATGAGCGTCTGCCCGATCTGCTACTGCAAGGAGTGCGTCTTTGCGTCGACGGTCTTCGACCATCGACCCGATCAGTTCCTCGCACGGGCGAAGCGGAAGGGCGCGTTGCGCGTCCCGACGGAGACCCTGATGTTCCACCTGACGCGTCTCAGTCACATGGGGACGTCGTGCGTCGGCTGCGGCGTGTGCGAAAGCGCGTGTCCGAACGATGTGCCGGTCTCAAGCCTGTTCAACTCGCTCGGCGAGAAGCTACAGGCGATGTTCGAGTACGTTCCGGGAGAGGACCCCGCGGCCGATCCTCCGGTGGCGGCGTTCAAGGAGAAGGAACTGGTCGACATCGCACCCAACGACTGAGGACGTGGCGGTCACCCGCACGAAACGGAAAAACGAACTCGACATGAAGGGGTGAGAGGTATGCCCGAAGCTCTGGAGACGCTGGAAGTCGGCAAGCTGGATCCGACGTTTTGCGAAGAGGTGGCGTCCCAGCCGGGCGGCGAGCACATCCGCCGCTGTTTCGCCTGCGGGACGTGTGTTGCGGGCTGCCCCGTCAGCGAGGTGGCGCCCGAGTACAGCCCACGGAAGATCATCCGGCAAATCCTGTTCGGAATGAGAGAGGAAGTGCTTTCCTCGCCGCTGATATGGTACTGTCTCGTCTGCTACCGCTGCTACGCGCGATGCCCGCAGAACGTCAATTTCACCGACGTGATGCGCGCCCTACGCTATCTCGCCGTGAAGGGCAACCATGCTCCGACGGACATCATCGCCAAGGTGGCCGAGCTCGATCGCGAGCTCCAAGAAGCGCGCTACAAGAAGGTCCAATCTACGTTCGAGGCGGAACTCGCCAAGTTTGCCGAACAGCAACTCCATGCGGAGGCGGAAACCAACGCAGTAGAAAAGCCTGAGGAGACGGGCGAAGTGCCTGCAACGGAGCCCACGGATGAACAGACAGAGGAAGCCGCGAGTGATGACTAGCGACGTCAAGACCTTCGCCGACCTCATTGTTGAAGTCCAAGAACGTGGAATCTGCGGGAAATGCGGCGGGTGCGTTTCATTCTGTTCCGCGGGCGAATTGAATGCGCTGACGATCGACGCCGGCGGGGCGCCGATCTACGCGGACGAAGAGCGCTGTCTCAAGTGCGGAATCTGCTATCTGATCTGCCCGCAAATCGACGTACTCGACAATGAACTGCGCGAGCGTTGCGGATGGACGGGGCCGATCGGGCCGGTGCGGAAGCTGGCGTCGGCACACGCATCAGACGAGTCGATACGGCAAGCCGGCACGGACGGCGGCGTGGTGACAGCGCTGCTCGTCCACGCGTTGGAGAAGCACATTATTCAGGCGGCCGTCGTATCGAAGCAGACGGGTGCATTCGAACGAGAGGTAGCGATCGCAACGACGCCCGAGGAGATCGTTGCCGCGGCAGGTTCGCATTTCGATGAGTCTCGCCAGCTGCATGAGGCGGGGCGGCAATACACCACGTTCGCCCCCACGGTTCGCGAAATCCGCGACCTGCAGAAGCGCGACATCCGCCGCATCGCGTTGGTCGGCACGCCTTGTCAGATCCACACGATTCGCAAGATGCAGCTGCTCAGCGTGTTGCCCTCGGACACCGTGGCGCTGACGATCGGCTTGTTCTGTATGGAGAGCTTCTCGTTCGACGAGGCGGCACGCCAGCGACTGGAGTCGGCACTCGGCACGAAGCTCGACCAGATCGACGCTCTCAACGTGAAGGACGACGTCATCGTCAAGACGGGCGCAGGGAAGACGGTCCGTGTCCCGTTCTATCTTGTTGACGAATTCGCGCGCCCCGCATGCTTCGCCTGTTCCGACTTCTCCAACGAGTTCGCCGACATCTCGTGCGGCGGTCTCGGATCGCCCGATGACTACACGACAGTGGTCGTGCGAAGTTCGCTTGGGGAGAAGGTCTACAACGGCGCCCGGCTCGGCGACGCGATCGTCGAACTCACGTTCGACGCGCCGGAGAGCCGCCGAAACCACATTACCGAGATGATGGCCAAGATCGTGGCGTTCAGCAGCCGGAAGCGGGAGCGAGCAAGAGAAAGACTGGGGGGCTAAGGTGGAGCACAAGCGAGTAATGGTTGTTGGGGGCGGAATCGCCGGCGTGCAAGCGGCCCTGGACCTTGCCGAGATGCGAATCGAAGTCCTGCTGGTCGAGCGTGGTCCGTCGATCGGCGGGCGGATGGCGCAACTCGACAAGACCTTCCCCACCAACGACTGCGCGATGTGCATCCTGTCGCCAAAGCTGGTCGAGGCCGGGTCCCACCCCTACATCAAGATCATCACCAACACCGATGTATTGGGGATTGACGGTGAGGCGCCCAACCTCAACGTGAGGCTCCTCACGCGCCCGCGCTACGTCGACATCGAGAAATGCACCGGCTGCGGCGCCTGCACCGACAAGTGCCCCGTCAAGGTGCCCGATGCGTTCAACATGGGGCTCGACCTCACGAAGTGCATCAGCCTGCCGTTCCCTCAGGCGGTTCCGGCGGCAGCGATGATCGACGACACGAAGTGCCTCTACCTCACGCGCGGGGCATGCCAGCTCTGCGCCAAGGCCTGCGAAGCGGACGCGATCGACTTCGAGCAGAAGCCGGTCACCCAGGAGGTCGAAGTCGGCAGCATCGTGCTTGCTACCGGTTCGTCCGAGTTCGACGCGATCACCAAAGACGAGTATGGCTACAAGACGTTCCCCAACGTCGTGACCAGCATCGAATTCGAACGAATCCTGTCCGCCAGCGGTCCGAGCCGAGGTCACGTGATTCGCCCGTCCGATCAGAAGGAGCCGGCACGCATCGCGTTCCTCCAGTGTGTCGGATCGCGTGACAGCCAGGTCGGCAATGACTACTGCTCGTCAATCTGCTGCATGCAGGCCGCCAAGGACGCAATCATCCTCGGCGAGCACCTCGACCACGTCGAGACGTCGGTCTTCTTCATGGACATCCGGGCGTTCGGCAAGGGGTTCGATCGTTTCATCGACAAAGCGGAGACCGAGCAAGGATGTCGGTTCATTCGTGCCCGGGTCTCGTCGGTGGAGATCGATCCGAAGACGGACAACATCGTGCTCCAGTACACGCCGAAGGGCTCCGAGGTCGTCACCGAGGCCTTCGACATGCTCGTGCTGTCGCTCGGACTGGTGAACAACCCCAAGCAGCGCAGCGAGCTGAAGCAACTCGGCCTGGCCGTCGACAAGTACGGGTTCGTCCGCGTCTCGACCTTCGAGCCGGTCAAGGCGCAGCGTTCGGGGATCTTCGTTTGTGGCACGCTGTCGGGCCCGAAGGACATCCCCGAGTCGGTTGTCGAGGCGTCGGCGGCCGCGGCCGAGGCGGCCAGCGTCGTCGTCGGCCTTCCCAACGCCGAATTCAAGGTCGACTACCCCGAGGAGCGTGACATCCGCGGCGAGCCGTCGCGGATCGGCGTGTTCGTCTGCAACTGCGGCATCAACATCGGAGCGACGGTCGCCGTGCCGGAAGTCGTCGCATTCGCCGAGACACTGGCCAACGTGGAGCACGCGCAGGAGTTCCTGTTCTCCTGTTCGCAGGACGCCCAGAAGATCATCTCCGACGTCATCCTCGAGAAGAACCTGAATCGAGTCGTCGTCGCAGCGTGCACACCGCGCACGCACGAGCCGCTGTTCCAGCGGACGTTGCAGGCGACGGGCCTCAACCCGTACCTGTTTGAGTTTGTCAACATCCGCGAGCAGTGCTCGTGGGTCCACCAGAAGGAGCCGGAGCGCGCCACGGAGAAGGCGAAGGAACTACTGGAGATGGCGCTCAGCAAGGCGATTCTGCTGGAGCCTCTCAGCAAGATGACGTTGGGGGTGCACAAGGCGGCGCTGGTGATCGGCGGTGGAGTCGCCGGGATGGCGGCGGCGCTCGAAGTCGCCGCGCAGGGCTTCCCGGTTCACCTGGTGGAGAAGGAAGACGAGCTCGGCGGCAACCTGCGTCATGTTCACTTCTCCTTCGACGGGGAGCGAACCGACGCGGAGCTGAACGCGATGATCGAGCGGCTTCGTGACCACGACCTGATCTCCGTGCACACCGGTACGACGGTGGAGGAAGTTTCCGGCTACGTCGGCAACTTCGTCACCACCCTGTCCGACGGCACGGAGCCGTTCGATCACGGTGCGGTGATCGTCGCCACCGGAGCGTCTGCCGTGGAGCCGACCGCGTACCTCCACGGCCAGGACAAGCGAGTCGTCACCCAGCGCGAGTTCGAGGAGCGCCTCGCATCCGACGATGAGTCGGTACGCGCACTACGAGACGTGGTGATGATCCAGTGCGTCGAGTCGCGCGACGACGATCGACCGTACTGCAGCCGTGTTTGTTGCTCCGCCGCGGTGAAGAACGCCCTCAAGTTCAAAGAGATCAACCCACACGCCGCCGTCCGCATCCTCTACCGCGACGTGCGGACCTACGGGCTGAAAGAACTGAGGTATCGCGACGCTCGCGAGCAGGGCGTGCTCTTCTGCCGCTATGGGGTGGACGAGAAGCCGACCGCACGTGTCGAAGAGGGTCGACTGCTGGTCGAAGTGGATGACGAGATTCTCGGGAGACGCGTAGCGTTCGAACCGGATCTGATGGTCCTCTCATCCGGCATTCAAGCGAATCCGGACAACAAGGTGCTATCGCAGATGCTCAAGGTGCCGCTGGGGCCGGACGGGTTCTTCCTCGAAGCCCACGTGAAGCTGCGGCCGGTCGACTTCGCCACCGACGGTGTGTTTGTCTGCGGCTTGGCCCACTACCCGAAGGATCTCTCCGAGGCTATCGCCCAGGCAAAGGCGGCAGCGGGCCGCGCAGCGACGGTGTTGAGCAA
>CBFCYU010000115.1:0-5931 GCA_965602415.1 uncultured bacterium
CGGGTGTACACATCGGCCGACAGGGAGAGCAATGCCTGATCAGAGGCCGACGTCGAGCACTCATCGTCGTAGACGTCGTCGTCGTCGCACAGGTCGTCAAACGTTGCGACGACCGATAGATCGGCGAGCGGACCGCCGCACGGAATCGTGACCGGGATTGTGATGGTGGCCGTGTTGGCGCTCACGAATCCATCGGCGAACCGCCATTCGTACGTGTTGGCGCCCGTGATTGGCACCGAACATGTCGTACCATCGGTCGGGGTGACGCCTGCGCAGTCGGCGCTCAAGACATCGATCAGCGAGCCGCCGTTGTTCGTCAGCACAAGGCGCACATCGTAGGGGGCAGCCTCGGTTGGCGTCCGTTCAAGCGTGATGATCACCGGATACGTGGCGCAGGACTCCTGGATCTCGGGGATGCCATCGATCGAGACGGACATTGCCGGGGCCTGTACAGCCATCATCGGCGGGTCTTCCTCGTCGCCGTACATCCGGCTGCAGAACCCGATGCCCGTCGCACCGGGATCGAGTTCGACACCCGCGTCGATGTTGGCGGAATCGTTCGCGCACGGCGGAGCGTCCGGGTCGTTCAGATCGACGTAGGTCAGGTCGTAGGCGAAGGTGATCGATCGATTGGTCACCGGGGTCGCATCATCGACGAGACGGATCTCGAGGCGTCCGCCAGGGCTGCCATCTGCAACAGAATCGACTGATGCGCCGGTGACGCTGAGCGCGCCGGCATACTGGACCTTGCCATTCCCTTCGACGAAGTAGGTGAACTCGTCGAGGAAGAGATCGTCGAGCCGTGCGTCGTCCGAGAAGTCGTAGGTGTGTTTGACTCGGAATGTGTCCGGCGGATCGCATCGCACTAACGGACCTGACGGAGCCAAGTCGGCGAACGTCGACGTGAAGAATTCGACATCGTCGAGTCCTTCGCAGAGGATCGTCGTCTGCGCCGTGGCACTCGCGGTCAATTCGCAGCCGCAGCAGTCGATCGTGGTGGCGGTGACGGTGTTCGGAATCGTGCCGGCGAGGCCGACGCAGTAGGCGCAGTCATCCGGTACCTGGAGTCGAACTGTTCGGGCGAACGGCGGATCGATCGCCGGGTCGTATGTCCACGTGATCGTATCGCCGTTGTCCGCTCCGCCGTCCGCGTCGACGACGGTAAAACCGTCGGGATAATCGTCGGCGATCGTTACAGAGCCTGGGGATCCGCTATAGCAGCCGAGATCGCCGGCGTAGGCGACGGTGATGTCGTAGGATGCTACCTCGCCGAGCCTTAGCGGCGGCGGGTCGCTCTTCGTGACGTTGAGTGACGGGCCGGGCTCTGAGGACAATGTGGAAAACTGCGGGTAGGCGACGAAGGGGATGCCGCAGTCATTCGCATATGTGAGCTGAAACGTGTTCGGTCCGCTCGGGCTGCTAACGCACCAGTCGACTTCGGGATGGAGAACGTAGAACGTCAGATCGAACGTGGTGCTCGGGGCGATGTCGGGGATTTGGAAACAGCCGTCCGAGTACGTCGTCCCGGGTGGCAGCCGAGACGGATCGACGGTCAGATACGAGAACTCGCAGCAGAGTTCGACGTTGCTGGCCGTTCCGGCGCCGCTGTTGGTGATCTGGATCAAGCCTGCTGTTTCGTCCGTGCAGTACCCGACAGTGACGTTCGGCGGCGTGAACGAGAGGGCCGGGTTGTCGACGATCAGACTGAGCGACGCGATCGCGGTGCCGCCGTCAATCGCGGTGTCGAAGCAGATGTCGGGCGGGTCATCGCAGCCCCACGCCGCGTCGACATCGTTGTACAGGCCGTCGCACGAGGCCACCTGGGCGGTCAGATCGACACCGACACTGCCACCGGCGGGGATCAGCTCGAGTGCTGGGGTCGTGTTCTTGTCCCACGTTGTGGTCTGGCCGACGTTCGCGCCACCGCCGGTGTCGGACGCGTACGCGAGCCCCGGCCCGAGGACGTCGGTGATCACCACATTCGACACGGCACCGAGGCCGGTGCTCTCGACGGTGATCGTCCACGTGACCGGCTCGCCGACCGAGGCATCCTGCACGGACGGCGTCTTGCTGACGACGAGGGCGCCGGGAAGGATCTCGATCGACAGCGAGTCGAGCTCCTGGTACGGTTGAGCCGTTCCACAATCAGCGTAGTCGATCTGGACCTCGATGTTTCCCGATTCGGCCGCGCAGCTGGTTGCGAGGTCGAACGCGACCGTGAGTTCTCCTCCCGGCGGGAGCTCGTAGTCGGTGCCGACGATCGCGTCGATGTCCCACGCGCCGTCCGTCGGATCGGCGGCGATCGGATCCGGAGAAGAGTGAAGGGTGACGAACGCCGCTCCATCGACGAAGGCGAAACCCGGTTCGGGAAGCGCCGCCGCGATGACGATGTCGCACGCTGATTGGGTGGGGCTGGTGTTTTCGACCGTGATCGTGAAGGTCCCTTTGTCGCACTGATTCAATTGGTCCGGGCCGGAGACCTGGCTGAGCGCGGTGGCGAAGACCGCGGCGGCCAACAGGAGGGCCGCCCAGATGCCTCTTCTGAGGGTCACGTCACTCACCCCCCCTCTTCATCCGGCTCGCCGAGTTCGATCTTCAACTCGAGGAAGCCACTGTCCGGCGACGGCCAAACCACGATTCGTTCGATCTCTTCGCCGGCATCGATGCGGACCTGTCCCTCCCAGCGGTGCTGCTCGCTCTCGATGACCAACACGTAGTCGCCCGCGAGGACGTTCATGAACAGGAATCGGCCCTCGTCGTCCGTTGTCCGTTCCGTCTTGTCATCAAGGAGGACGCGAAGCCCCGGAACTCCAGGCTCGTCCAGCTCCTGCTCGCCCGACCCATCGCTGTCGACGTAGACGAGACCGATGAGACTTCCGACGACCTGCTGAGACGGGAAGAGTGCGACGGTCGGCTCTCCCGGTTGCACGTCGAACGTCAGCAAGGATTCTTCCACCCCGAATCCTTGAAGTCGAAGCAGAGCCAAACCCTCCGCCGTGATCGCGATGGTGTGCTCGCCGGAATCGAGATTCGCGAAGGCCGCAAGCCCCTGTTCATCGGTGTTTACGAGGGTTTCCCCATCAAGAACGAGCGGGATCTGCGGCAGCGGAGGCTCGTCCGAGTCTCTCTCGCCGTCGCCATCCAGATCGACGTACAGCACGCCGTGCAACTCAGGCGGCCGCTGTTCGATGCGTGCAAGCGCCGTCGCTTGCGCACTGTTTCCGGTCAGTTGACCGCGGTAGACGTCGCGAACCTCGACGGCGACGAGGCCGACGTACGGGGCGGTGTATGTCGCGGGGTAGGTCGGGCTAATCGACCAGTCGGTGTCGAAGCGACCGTCGTCATCCAAATCCCACCGGAACTGGAGCGTGTCTCCGATGTCTGGATCGATGCTGAAGCTTGCATCGAGATCTAGCGGCTCACCGACGAACCCCTGGTAGAATCCTCCGGCGTGGGCGATCGGAGGATGGTTCGTGTGGAGGACACGGACCTCGACGGAGGCATTCGTCGTTGCTCCGCAGACGTCGCGGACGGTGTAGGTGAATCGGTCGAGCCCCTCGTAGCGTGGCTGCGGCGTGTACCGGATTGTGGTCCCGACGATCGCTGCCGTCCCATGCGCCGGAGTGCCAACACCGTCGATTGAGAGTGCCGCGCCAGCGGCGTCAGCATCGTTGTCCAGCACGTCGATGACCACGGCCTCCCCCTCGGACGTCTCGGCGCTGTCGTCGTCCGCCGTCGGAGGCGATAAGCCGATCGTGACGCCGACGGTCGCCGTGTCAGAGCTCCAGCTCGGTCCGTCGACCTCGTAGACGAACGAGTCAGTCCCGCAGCCGTCGGGATCAGGCGTGTAGCGGATCTCGTTGCCGACGATCTGTGCTGTCCCTTTGCTTGGCGGACTCACGATTCCGTCGATTGTGATCGAGCCGCCGGAGACCTGGAAACTCGTTTGGTATGTGGTCCTCGAGACGGTGCACGAGCAGCTCTGAGTCGGCGCGGGCCCCACGCTCGGACACGGGATGTCGTCCGTCGCCGTCGATCCAGCCTCAACGTAGACGTCGTTCGCCAATACATCAATGTCGACGGACGATCCACGGTTTACCGACGCGCTGTCGTCCGATGCGGCCAGACCACCACCGCCGAACTCGATTCCGAACGTCCCGACGTGCTCGTCGCACAGGTCATCGGCGTCGACGTCCTCGGTGAACTCGATCACCAGGCTGTGGGTCCCGATCGAGGGGATGCCGAGGTCCCACGTGCGTTGGTTCGTTCCTCCGTCGTGGTACGTGATGGCTCCGAGGCTCTGCCCATCGATCCAGACCCTCGCAAGGTCGTCGTCCGAGGTGCCCCCGTTGTCGTAGACGCGGAGGGTTATCCCCGCCGAGCACAAGACCACTGTACAAAGAACCAGCAATCCCCCGACAGAGAGCATCCGCCTAATCGTCCGCCCAGACATGATTTCACCTCCAGATCAGATCCGCTGCGGAGCACATCTGATAGTAGCACGAGGAGCCGCCGGGTCAGTGTGACACCAATCACAGCAACACAGTCGGCCGCTCGGACTGCCGGATGCCGAGGAAGCGGAGTATGATGGGCTCGGAGAGGAGCCATGGCGGACCAGAACCGAACGAGCAGCGAGGCGCTCTGCGGGGATCTTGCTGAGGCACTCGTGGAGATTCTCGAGTGGAAGTGGGACGGGCGCTTCGGCACGGCGTTGGCGGAGTTCCTCCTGGACCAAAAGGGATCGGTTCTGGGAATCTTGGATCGGTACCTGGTCAGCCAATGGGACAGCGCCACGATCGGCGACGCGCCGGAGGTTGCTCAGAAGGTCAAGAGGCATCTTGGCGGGTTGATGCCGGGGCAGCTGCTCTTCGTCTCGGATGTCAGTGATGATTCCCCGATCTACTGCGCCTGGTGGCCGTGGGGGAACGGGCAGACGATCTCGATCCGGATCGGCCTGTTCAGCGAGACGACGAACGCGGAGGAGAAGAAAGCGCTGACAGAGGCGCTCAAGGGCCGGTTCGGCGTCTAACCCGTAGCGAGCTGTACGTCAGCGAGAGGAAGCGGCGGTCCCGCGATGGAGACCGCCGCCATTCGAATCGAGCCTCGGGGAGCTTTACCGTATCACGATGATCGGAACGAGGAGCGCTTCGCCCTGCCCGTAGATCACCCAGAAGACGTACGTGCCCGGCGTAAGATTCCCCGTGTCGATGTCGAGGACGTAGCGATCGCCGCTCTCGTGTCGGCCGGAGAAGGAGTACCCGGCGAGATCGGCCGTACCGCCGGCCCCGGCGGCACCCACGAAGCCCGGCCTGGACACGCTGATCCACGGCCATCCGGTTGTGCGACGGTCCTGTCGCGGCAACAGGAACTCCACGTTGAGGATCTCGCCGGCGCGGACCGTAGCGGGTTCGATTCTCGCATACGCATCGAGGTCCTCGAAGACCGGTGAATTCAGACCTCCGGGTGTCGCGCGAAGGAGACGCCCCTTCGCGTCCTCACCGTGTGTAAGGATCCCCGCGTTCGTGTGCCAGTTCGCGGCCGTATCGGCGCCGAGCGGATCGATCCGTTCCATCGTGCCGAAGGTCGCCGCGCTCCCGGCCGCCCAGCCGTCCCGGCCGAGGTTCGATGCGTTCGCCGTGTCGACGACCTCGCCGAGATCGTTGACGAGCACGATCACCTCGCCCAGATTAGACAGTTCCAGGTTCAGCGTCCGTGACATGTCATAGAGGAGGTCGGCTTTCAGGTCGCTGATCGCGCTGTCGTGCCGCCGTTCGAGGACGTAGAACCCGGTGTCCATGTCGTCGACCTCGCTCGATACGAGCCAGACGACAGTTTCGGGGTCATCCTGGAAGAACCGAACCGCGGACTCGATCGCGGGCGCCGCCTGATCGCACAACTGGCCGGACGAAGGGCGCAGAACGCCCGACAACT
>CBFCYU010000116.1:0-5881 GCA_965602415.1 uncultured bacterium
TCCTCCCGTTCGGGAAGAAGGCGGAGTATCAGTGGTTCGATCAAGACATGGGCGCGGCGACGGAGAACCTGCTCGTCGCGCTGGCCAACCTCGGTCTCGGTGCGACGTGGTGCGGGATGAGCGACGAGAGACAGGAAGCCGTTCGCGCCTTGGTCGGCCTCCCCGAGGACCTCTACGTCTTCGCCCTCATCCCGGTCGGCGTCCCCGCTGAAGAGAAGCCGCCCAGGACGCAGTACGAGCCGGAACGCGTGCACTGGGAGCAGTATTGAGCTGATGCAGAGCTGCTAGCCATTCGTCGCTGAATCGAACCCGACGCGGAACCCGGCGCTAGCCGCGCCACAGTGGGTTTTCAGCAGATCAGCGTATCTTCCCGCCCGTTGCTCGACCAAGTCAAGTGGCTCGTCGGCCGGGGCGTAGAGGACTGCGATCACGTCCCGCGTCTCCGGCCGGATCTTCGTCGCCATCGAGTCCTTCACCGGGTTGCCGCACGGCTCCCAACCGCCCTCGGTCCGCCGACAGACCAACAGGAGGTCCTGCAGATCGATCGACTGGCCGGACGGGTTGAACACATACGACTCCCCCGGGGCACCGCGTCTCACCAGCAAGTGCCGTCCGGAGAGGGCCGTATCGAAGATCGAGCCGGGGAATCCGGATTCGAGACTGACGATGTTGTTCACGTCGACCGGCGCGTTGACCAGCGGAAACGACTCGTCGTGGGCCGCCCGTAGGAGGAACTCGCTCGCCGGCTTGCTCCGTCCGCTCGGCTTGTACTTCCCGTGCCGGAGCATCTTCCGGACGCGCTGCCGCATCTCAGTGGGAACGAACTCCTCACCGATCGACTGAACTCGCGTGAGGAGATCCTCCAGCACTTCGGGCACCGTCTCCGTCGGAGCCGGCGGCTCGACTCCCTCGGCCCAGATCAGGGCGGGAACAACCGGCAACGGGACAAGGGATGGGGCGGACTCGAGTCGGTACTCCTTCTCTGTCACGACAGGCCCTCCTCCCAGTCCATGGATGCATCATCCTGTCGAGCGGCCGGCCTGTCAACGCAGGCCCGGTCCCGGGACGGAACTCGGTCCGGTCGACACGGTTGATCATCCGTCGAACCGCGGACACCGACCAAGTAGGCCCTGACCCGTGCGGCGACCCGGCCCCCTACCGGGTTCGCCGATCCTCTTGCCGTCTCCCTCTCCTTGGCACGCCCGGCACGCCGCGGTAAGGTCTGAGGCAACAACCACACGACCGCAGATCCAAGAAGGAGGAACCTCTTGCGTCGCTTCCTGATTGACACCGACACCGCCTCGGACGACGCCGTCGCGCTGGTCATGGCGCTCAACCACCCGGACGTCCGGGTCGAGGCGATCACCGTCGTCGCCGGGAACGTCCCGCTCGAGTTCGGGGTGCAGAACGCCCTCTATACGGTCGAGCGGTGCGGTGGGTCCGTCCCGGTCTACGCCGGACTCGACAAGCCGATGCTCCGGCCGCTTCAGACGGCACAGTTCTGCCACGGCGAGGACGGACTGGGCGACATCGGCCTCCCGCTCATCGGCCGAGTTCCGGCCGAAGGGCACGCCGTCGACGTTCTTCTCGACACCGCCCGCCGCTTCAACGGTGAGATCACCCTCGTGACCCTCGGGCCACTGACCAACGTCGCCACCGCGTTGTTGCGCGATCCGTCGCTCGCATCGAAGGTCGAGCGGTGCGTGATCATGGGCGGGATCGGCTTCGGATACGGGAACATCATCCCGGCCGCCGAGTACAACATCTGGGTCGATCCCGACGCGGCGAAGGTCGTCTTCGAGTCGGGGCTCCCGATCGAGATGGTCGGGTGGGACGTGTCGCACAAGTACGCCACATTCACCGCGGAGCAAGCGGCCGAGCTACGCCGGGTCTCCGATCTCGCCGCGTTCTGCGTCGACATCCAGAAGGCGCTTCGGCGGTTCGGGATCGACTACTTGAAGCAAGACGGGTTCGACCTTCCCGATCCGATCGCCATGGCGGTGGCGCTCGAGCCGGACGTCGCCACGCTCGTCAAGCACCTTCGCGTCGATGTCGAGACGAACAGCGAGCTGACCCGCGGGGCGACGGTCGTCGATCACCTTCGCGTGACAGGAAACGAGCCGAACGCCGACGTCGTTCTCGAGGCGTCGCGAGACCGGTTCCTCGAGGTCCTGTACGCGGCGGTCGGGTAAGAAGCGGGGGCACTGCGCGAGAGACCGTCGATTGCCGTCGTCGGGAGCATCAACATGGACCTCGTCGCCGAGGTCCCACGGATGCCCGCGCCGTGGGACACACGGACCGGTGCGACATTGCCCTTCGCCACGGTGACGGATTGGACCGTTGCGACGGGGGCTACCTGCTTCACGTACGACGCGCCGATTCGGCTGGCAATGCGGACTCGCCCCAGTGCGAACTGCAGACTCAGTGCGCCGTTAGGAGAACAAGGATGATTCCGTTGTCTTCGGTCATCGGCTCGAGCGCCTTGCCGACCAACGCGCACGGGCACGGTCCGGAGCCGCTCCACCGCATCGCGTGACCCGGCGTCGAAGACGCGACAAGCAGGTCGCCGGGCAGGATCGGGCCGCCCTCGTCGGTGACACGTGTCGGGATGATCCCGACGAGCGCGAGGAGCGCCCGCTGGCTGAACGCCTGCGCGTGCCCCAGCACCACGCCCGGTTCGGTCGAGATCACTCCGGCGACCCACGGGGAGCAGGCCGCGCTCGACAGGCGATACGAGCCGGGATTGTCCGGGTCGAGTTCGACGACCGCTCCTGCGGTCACCGGTTCGGAGACGCTCACCCATTCGGCGACGTCGGCCGCGCCGGTCTGGAAGGACGTCGAGTAGACCGTCGCGTCGGAGAGGACCGTTCCGTCCGCGGTGACGCGGAACACGGCCGCCGTGTCGGCCGGACCGGTCGTGGCACACTGCGTGGCCGACCAGCCGGTCTCGTTCAGATTCGCCGACTTGTCGCGTGCCTTCACGCGGTAGCAGTACTGTGTGTCTGAGCTGAGGCCATCATCGGAGTACGTGGGGTTGTCCTGCCACCCACTGCTGGTCCCGCCTGGGTTGCCAGACGTCTCCTCGAACGAGTACTCGACCCCACTCGGATCGGTCGCCGTCGTCGCCGTCATGCTGATCGTCGTGGCGGCGGTGACACTCGGAACGGCGTCCCACGTCATCGGGTCCGGCGTCGGTGGCGTCGTGTCGGGGGGATTTGTGTCAAGGAAAAGCGCGACGTCGTCGATGTACCAGCCCGGGAAGTTGTCGTAGTAGTTGGAGTACCAGGTGTCGAACACGAACCGCACTTGGAGGTTCGACACACCCGCGGTCGAAACCGCCGTGTTCACCTGAGACCAGGCCTCTTCGGAGGCGTCGAGGCTGTCCTTGTACCAGAACTGGGTCCAGCCTCCGCTGTCGAGTGAGTACTGGGCGTAGGTCTTATCGGAAGCGAAGTCGGTGTAGCTCCAGACGTGTCTCCAGTGCCAGAACGCGACGTTGACCGAATCGTAGGCCGAGACGTCGATCACGGGAGACGTGAGGATCCCGCAGCTTCGCGAGCCGGTGGCGTAGTCTCCAGTCCCCTCCTGCCCGTACCACCACGAGTTGGTCGCCGAGTGGCTCTTCGTCGTCGTGATGTGCCAGAGCGACCCACCCGGGCACGTGTTGGGTCCCACGGTAGCGGTCCAGCTGGTTCCGGGCTCCATGTCGTCGCTCCAGACGGTCGAGCGGAAGACGGCGGTGACGGTCTTGTTGCCGTCCAAGATGACGCGACCCGGGTTGTCCATCCCTGACAGATCCCCCTCCCAGTGGCTGAAGACCGACCCGGCACTCGGTGTAGGTGTCACAAGCACGTGGGTGCCCTCACTGTAGCTCGTCCCAGTCGGGAGGTTCGAAACGGTCCCCGAGCCGGTCACCTGCGTCGTCAGGGTGTAGTTCGTTGCCGTGGGGTAGATGTTGACGATCGCGGCTTCGACGAACCCGTATCCTGCGCCCATGCTGGGCATCGCGTACCACCCGTCGGTCGATCCACTCCACCCGTAGTTCAAGTGGAAGGTCCGGCCGCCGGACTGCCATCCGTCGGCGACGATCGTGTGGCCGCCGCCACCACCGGATTCCGAAACCCACACGCCGGCGGGACGCGCTTGGGTCATGCTGGTCGACAATTGAGTGTAGAAGGACGTTTCCGTGGTGTAGTACGGAGTGCCCCACCCTGACCAGTCTGGCGCGTAGGTTCGCAGGTCCGCCGATGCGTACCCCCATCGCTGATCCGGCGGGGTCCACGGGGACCACGTCCCGGCCAGCGCGTGGGACCAATAGGCCATGTGTGCGCCCGATCCATCCGACGTGTAGTTCATCTCGAGCGACACGCCGGCGGCGTAGCTCACGGCAGCCATGACTGCGTCGCTCGGGTCGGAGCCGTTGTAGTCGATGCTGGTGAAATCGGCCGTGCTCGCGTCGATGCTGATCTCGCGGGTGGTCGTGATGTAGTCGGCCGATTCCGGGAATGCGATGGAGGTCGGGTATTGCCAGTAATTGAGTACTTGACCCAACGCGGTGGCCGTGCACCCAACCACACATCGATCTTCGGTGTCCGGATCGATCGGACAGTCGTCGTTCCATGGAGTCCCTTGACTCCAGGCCGAGGTCAACCACGGTCCGTAGACGGTCGTCCCGCCATTCCCGGGTGGATCGGCACCGGGCTTGTCGCTGCCTTGTGGCTCGAGTGGGGGGGAGATCAGCGCCTGCCAATCCGCCTCGTTTGATGCGGTCGCGCCGGGCGCGATGCCCCCGGCATCAGCGGCATCCAAGCGAAGCGCGAGATCGTGCCTCAACATATGAAGGAGGAGGTTGTCCGGGTGCTCGTCCCAGGAGAAGTTCGACGTGTACGAGAACGCGATGACGGGGGTCAACTGCGTGTCCGACGTGACGACGAGGTAGCCGACAGGCACGAGTTCGTAGACATACCCCAAGGTCGTCCCGTCGATCGGATCGAGGAGCGGCATCGCGGGCCCGGTGACTTGCGTTGACGGCAGCGCGCCTACGGCCCGCACATAGGCCGTGCCCCGACCGATCTCCCGCACGATGAATTGAACAGCGGCGTCTCCCGCTTGGTCCGAGGCAACCGGCTCGCCGACCCCCACACACCAGATCAAGAGGACGCCGAGGGCCGCGAACACGACAGGAAGGAATGAGCATCTGTACCCTCGCACCCCAACCGCGTTCCCTTTCTTCTTCTGGTCGCCGAATGCTCTGCGCATCCTCTCTCCTTTTGGAACCATGCAGGGAGTATAGCAGAAGCTACCTCAGTGCCGCTGGGTCTTGCCTGTAGTACTGCTGCAGCTCGGCGTAGAGCTCGGGATGACGCACCTTCAGCAGCTCCGGGCGGGTGAAGAAGCACTCGGTGGTGACGGCGAAAAACTCGACCGGGCTGGTTGCACCGTACCGGTCGAGGACCGTCTGCCGGCCGAGGGCGGTGTCGCGGCGGAGGCGCTCGTACTCCCGTCCGAGGATTCGGGCCCAGGCGACGTACCTCGATCGATCGGCCAGCGCCGGCGCCCCGTCGACCGAGCCGTCCTCGGCGTCGAGCTGATGGGCAAACTCGTGCAGGACGACGTTCC
The DNA here is from genome assembly GCA_965602415.1 of uncultured bacterium. GTDB lineage: Bacteria > Bipolaricaulota > Bipolaricaulia > UBA7950 > UBA9294 > JANQEA01. Next base: position 5,620 of record CBFCYU010000116.1, read on the forward strand.
GGCAGTCCCCCACGTCGGAGGCCGCCGTCTCGACGGCGTCCCAAGAAAGGACGATCGCCCCACGCGATGACGACTCCCCGAGCCGCGTTTCCACTCGCTCGGTGACGATCCCGATCGGCTCCCGCACGGTTCGGTCGGCGACGTACGTGCCGGGGTAGACGATGATCGTGTACAGCCCTGGGTAGTAGTCGGTCGCCCGATGGAGAAGGAGGATGCACGCGTGGGCGGCAATTGTCACCCGAATCTCGTCGGTGATCGTCAA
>CBFCYU010000117.1:0-5875 GCA_965602415.1 uncultured bacterium
AGGCAATCTTCCACCAGTGTTCGTGCCAATCAGAGGGGATGTGCTCCGCCTAGACTCGCGTACCCGACTCAACAAGCTGCACCCGAAGGTGCTCCATCACATCGTGCCCACGGCGGTCATGCCACTCGCTCCACCCGTCGACCGAGAGGATCTCCAGTCCGAACTCGCTGGTGACGACTGAGAAATCCTCCTCGCGCCTCGTTTGCAGGTGTCTGATCACGTCACGCCCCTCCTCTGGAGATGCCACCGAGAAGAACAGCCGCCGCACATCTTCCATCCCAACATTGAGGGGGCGATTGACCGCATTCCAGACCCGGTAGCGCACAGAAACCTCCTCTCTCGGTGGTCCGTGTGCGATGGCAGTGCCGAAATTTCTCACACAGACGCGCCGCTTCTCTCCCGCTTCTCGAGCGCAAATTGGGATCCACCGTGCTGCGCCGGGATCGAAGCTTCGAGACCCCGCGCAGCAGTATCTTGAGGAGAATGTTGGCCGGCCGAGGAATCAAAGGAAATCCCAAGCCGCCCAAGAACCCTCGTATCCGCGCACGCTGCTTGGAAGAGCATGGCAATCCAAACCTGCTCGGGTGGTAGCCGTCGCGGTACATGTCTCATCCCGATCACCTCCAACACTGGGACGTGCACTCCCTGCTGCACGTGATCTCAACCAAGGCCTCACAGGCAGAAGCAAGCTCCCTCACATGAACAGACACCGCAAAGCGCTCCATCATGTCACGCCGCCTTCCCCGTACCGCTCTTTCCGTCCATCGACAAACAGACCCTTAAGCCCGAACGCACTCGTCATCACAGCCAAGTCCCCGGCTCACCGACCTCGTAGCCAGTCTCCCTCCTGTTCAGCGCAATCCCCGCTCCGAGATCTCCGACTCCGTGCGACCCATTGCGCCGTCTCGGAGCTTGCGTCAGCAACAACCTTAGGACGCCAGGAGGGCGTTCCATAGAGCATCTGGATAAGAAGGAACCGCCATTCAGCAGAGGCGAGATCACCGGATCACAATGAAATCGATGGTGAACTACATGGTCCGTATCTTCTTACGCAAACACGGGGCGTCTCATTTGACAACACGGGGCGTCTCAACAGGAAGATCGAGGCGCAACGGCCACGACAGCTCTGCGGATGGGTAGTATTGCGGACTCCGTGAACGGGCTAGAGTATCTCTTGGATGATCGAGTGGTAGAACGGCGTGATTCGCGCTCTCTCCTTCAGGTTGTCGAGATCGATGATTGTAACGCGCCTGCCCGTTGTGACAATCAGCTTCCGGTCCCGGAAGCGCTTCAGTGCCCGCATGAGGGACTCCATAGACACACCGAGCATCTCGGCGATCGTCCTCCGTGGGACCGGAAGCTCGAGGACGACCCCTTCCTTCGTGCTTTTCCCGTAGTTGTGCGTCATGGCGAGCAGCAGCAGCGCAAGGTTGCAGTCGACCGTCTCGACGGCGTCACGGGTCAACTTGAGTTCGAGCATCACGACCTTGCGGGCGAGCCATCGGGTGAAGTCGGCACACAGCTCCGGATGTTGGTTCTGGAACCCTAGAAGGTTGTGCCGCTCAATAAACAGAAGGGTCGTGGTCATCAGGGTCTTGGCATACTGGACGTGGGCGGAGTGATCGAGGACGACGGCCTCGAGACCGAAGAGCTCGCCGACCCCGAGGAACCGAAGGACCCGTTTCTCGGCACCCGAGCTCCCGTACTTCCCGATCTTCACCAACCCGGACTGGACGATGTACATACCCGACGCGTAGGACTCCTCTTGCGCGATGAGTTCTCCTGCCTTGTGGTGGATTTCGAGGCACATCGAAGCGAGTTGTTCAATGGCATCCTCCGCAAGTGAGAGGAAGATACTCGCGAGAAGCTCCCTCCTTTGCCTCCGTTCCGGCAAACGTTCGGGCACATCTACCCCCTACCTAACCTCCGCATCATATCCCCAGCAGCGTAGGCTGCCAACATCCCAGGTAGTACTCCAGACAACTCGCCTCAACTCACATCAGGGGTACAAGAAGAGCCAACCCCTGCCGGATCCCCTCTGTCGGTGACACTTCTGCCGCGTGCACCTCCAAGACGGCTGTCCCGTCAAAGCCGACCTCATCGAGCGTTCGCAGGGCGCGCGGCCAGTCGATCGACCCTTCGCCCGGCACCAGGTGCTCGTCCGATTCGCCGTGGTTATCGTGCAGATGGACGTGGACGAGCTGGCCGGCGTAGCGCTCGAGGTAGTTACAGACCGGCTCACGTCCGGCATCGTGGGACATGTAGGCGTGGCCGGTGTCGATGCAGATCCCGAGGTTCGTCGTCTCCGGGTCGTCACCGACCTCCTCCAACACGCGATCGAGCAACCAGATTGCGTCCACGGAGTTCTCCAGTGCGAGGCAAACTTCGCGTTCAGCGGCGTAGTCAGCTAAACGCAGAATCTCCGGGACGTCCAACCGATCTTCGGGCTTCAGCAGGCCGAGGCAGATCGGATGGAGGACGAGGGCGCACGCGTTGACGCGCTCGGCGAAATCGATCTCGCGACGGAGACCCGCCGGATCCCATCTCATGTAGACCCCGCGGACGTGGACAGCGACGAAGCTTGCCGTTCGGCAGACCTCGGCTAGACCGGCGAGTTCCTCTTCGCTCGCCTCCGGGACGTCGAGGGTCTTCGATCCCCAGACCTCGGCGCCGAGCGACGAATCGATCGACAGGATCTCCCGGACGGCGTCGGGCAGCGTCGGCCATTCCTCAGGTCGGCGGCGTCCGTAGAACCCCCAGATGCTCGCTCCGAGTTGGAAACCGGGCTCGGCCATGGGAATGCTCCCTTGCGTACTACGCCGTCTCGATCGTCTCGCGGAACGAGACGCCGAGCGTGGCCAGTTCGGCGAGGACCGGCTCGTAGATCGCCGGAATCGTCGGCGTGTACACGCCAGTTAGGTCGATCTCGCCTTGAAGGATCATCTTCGCGGCAATCGCCGCCGGCAGGCCGACCAGCCGCGACATCGACGAGTCGCCGTCCGGGATTCCGTAGTCGACCATCGTCGAAGTGATCTTCTCGGTTCGGTCCGGATATTCGACGCCGAACTCGTGCTGCATCACGAGCATATCCCTCTCCCCTGGCGCGTATTGCATCTTCGCCAACATCCGCTGCGCCACGACGTCCAGATACGTGTTCGCCCCCTCGGGCAGCGGGTTCTCACTGAAGAAGCCGAGCCACTCGAGATCGGTGACCGGCTTGGCGCCGCTCGGGACTCCGAGGCGCTTCGCAAGATCGCCTTTCAGGTCCGCGCCGTCCGAACTGGCGAGGCGCGCGGTCAGCTGTGCGAACGTAAGCCCTGACAGATCGTCGCGCTCGGACTCGTCGAGGAAGCCGAGATCAACGATCGCCTTCAGCGTGTCGCACCACCCTGGGTAGCGCAACGTCCCGCGGAACATGCTCCTCGCCGCCGGGATGTCATAGGCCTCGATGTACGGGAGCGAGTCGCGATTGGGATAGACCTCGAGTTCACCGAAGCCGACGACCGGACACACCCAGTGGTGGGCGAACAGCTCCGGACCGGGTACGTCGACGATCTCCCCGTCCGACATGTACTTCGCCGGGTTCTTCCCTGCCAGGATCACGCCGCGCGGCGCCCAGGAGAACTTGTACCCGAACGGGTTGTCGTTCGCGTCGGGGGCTGGCAGTCCGCCGGTGTTCGAGGTGAACGAGACGAGCTTGCCGCCGGCATCTTGAATCCGGTGGATGACCTGCATCGCCGACATGTGATCGAGCCCTGGATCGACGCCGATCTCGTTCAGCAGGATGACGCCGGCCTCACGCGCCGCTCCGTCGAGGGCCCGCATCTCGTCCTTCACGTACGACGTCGTCACCATCTGCTTGCGGCGCTCGACACACATCCGGGCGACGAGCGGGTGATAGACGTATGGAAGGAGGCTGATCGACAGGTCGTGCTCGGCGATCAACGCATCGAGCGCGCGTTCGTCCTTGACGTCAAGAGACAGCGCGTTCCCGTTCGACGTGCCGCCGATCAGCCGCTCCGCCTTCTCCACGGTACGACTGGCCACGGTGACGTGGAATCCCTCGACATCCAACAGGTAGCGAACGAGCGGCCCGGCGACGAGGCCGGCCCCGAGGACGAGTACACGCTTCATGGGGTCACTCCTTTGCAGCGACCGACCTATGTGGAGTCGACCGCTTTCAGGTGTTTCTCGATGCTTCGATAGTCGGGCGTCAATTCGCCGCGGTGGCAGATGACAGCACGCTTCAGTTCCGGGGGAAGCTGAAGTGCATCGAAGTCGACGGTGTAATCGACCGCGGCGATCGCGGGGACGAATCCCTTCAGGATCGCGCTGAAGTAGCTCGATGCCTCGCGCGGCAGCTCGGTCGGCAAGATCTCCACCGCCATCATCACCGGCCCGGTTCCCTCGACGCCCGAACGGATCTCCCCTGTCGCGGGATCATAGACGTAGACCGGGTCATCCGGCTCGGTTCCCTTGACCGTGATCTCGATCGCTCCCTCAATGTCGCACGAGATGTCGCCGATCACCCGCAGCGTCGGTTGCCCCCCTGCGTAGAGCCTTCGAATCGCTTCCGCAGTCACCAGGCGCGGGTACTTCGGCTTCCAATAGATGCAGTTGGCCAACGCGTGGAGCTTCGGAAGATACCGCTCGAACCCCGCTCGATAGCGCTCCGGATGATCGCAGTACTCCTGCAGATCGAACGCCTTCCCCTCGACCAACGGAAGGACCGTGTCCTCCTCGCGGAAGACGACCTTGATCATGGCCTCATCGTTCGGAAGCACGCCGGACAGCAACGCGGTCGCCGAGATTTCCTCGATCGGCAACAAATCGAGGATCTCCTGCGCCCCCGTGGAGACGTTTCCGTAGCCCGCAATTCCGATGACCAAAGGAGAGATCTCCTCCGGCAATCCCTCCGCAGCGATCCGCTCGCCGACCGCCGCGATGGCCCCCTTGGCCTCCTCGAGGTTCGTGTACGTCGATGCCTGGCGGATCTCCTCGAGCGCATTGGGAATTCCCTCCCACGCCAGGCGCCGTCCGAGCGTCCAGAGGGTATCGATCATCCCCGCCAAGCCGGCGTAATCGCCGAAGAAGATCAGGCGCCGGTTCTTCTCGTCGACGATCCGCTCGTAGTCGATGATCGTGCTCTTCAGGTCGAGACATCGCCGGAGCATCGGCATGTTCGCCGGCTGTCCCTTGATGGTGTGAGAGAAGAATACGTAGACCGTGTCCTGTTCCAGGGCATGGACGGGGATCTCCTTCAGCCCGATGATGATCGGGCAGCCGGACAGGCTCTCAACGATTTCTAGTCCGGCGGCACGATACTCGTCGTCGGAGAATGCTCGCTTGCCCGAGGACTGGATCCGGAAGGCCAGGCCGGGCGTTTCGGTGAGTTCGCAGAGGTGCTGGGGAATGAGGGGAACACGTCGCTCCCAGTGATACATGTCCTCGTGCCGAATGCCAATTCGATCGACCATCCGCTCCGCCCTCCCGATACGCGCTCGGCCGATGTCCGGCCGTGCGCGCAGTATACCGAACCTCATTGAGGGGGGCAAAAGTCTGTTCCAAACTGCGATGAGGTCGTGCAAGAGGCGATTGGATGATGGGGTCTTTTCTCGCCCTACCGCAGCCCCCAGCGTTCGAACGCCCGCTTCCCCTCCTTGGTGAAGAAGAGCCACCGCTGGATCCCGTCCATGTCGTGGTGGAACGTCTCGCCGCAGTCATCGAGGAACACCCGTACCGCCTCGATAAGGCCCGTCGCCTCGTCCGGCTCGGGCGTGCCCCGCAGGCACTCGGCCCGAACGAGAAGATCCTCGGGGATCCCGAGAAGCCGGAGCTCCTGCTCACTCCAGTGTTTCGTCGCCGCCCATGAGCC
>CBFCYU010000118.1:0-5741 GCA_965602415.1 uncultured bacterium
GTCACGAGGTTGCGCTCCGATTCGTACAGGTGAATCGCATGCGCCGTCAGCACGTTGTTGTCGCGACCGGCGATGTTGGCCGTCACGGTCGAATCGGTCACGAAGGCTAGATGAATCCCGTCGCCGTCGAGAACCGAGTTGCCGATCACGGTCACGTCTCGGCTCGCAGCCACCGTGAGGTGCCTCGTCTCGATCCCCTCGATCTGCTCGCCGTCGAGGCCGTAGTAGTAGTGAATCGGGAAGTCGTTGAGGAGGTTGGACTGCTCGATCGCGTGTCGGTAATCAGACGCGGACTCTCCCGTGACGGTCAGGCCGAGTCCGTGCACGTAGAGGACATTGTCGCGGATCGCGATGTCCGTCGACGACGCGATCTCGATCCCGTTCACCGAGCTGCCGATCGAACAAGCCTCGATCACGCCCCCCGCCGCGAATCCAATACGGATCGCCGCACCATCGAGTGCGCCGGCGCCGTTGACGACCAATCCGCGAAGGACGAACGAAGCCGTCACGTTCTCGATCTTCACTCCGTAGAGCCCGTCCGCCGGCACGCCAATCTCCCAGCCCGCGATCACGTACGGATCCCCCGCCGTGCCGCTACCCGAGAGGACTCCGTTCTCCTCCGTGAAATCGCCGTTCCCGAGAATCGTAATCGGGCCCCTCGACGCTCCGAGGCCCGTCATTACGACACCCGCCGCGGCAAGCAAGACCAAAGCGATCAACCCTATGCGTTTCATTTGGAATGTCTCCTTTGCTGGCCGATGCACCACCCGAAGTACCCACGAATGCACCTTTCGGTCCATTATACCGATGCCCGTCACCCCGACAAAGCGATGAAACGGGTCCCCATCTGCCATTCAGTCTACCTCGAACCCTTGAGCGGCGGATGAACATCGTGTGGCAATCCGGTGAGGCCAACACCCCACGACGCCGTCCGACGAAAACGTGCCCGACGTCCCGCCATCGGCGTACCAACACGACATCCCGACGCGTCCTGCATCGGTATTCTCAGGGTCGTGATGAATCGAGCCAAAGCGCCGGGAGCCCTCGTCGCCCTCCTCACCGTACTCATTGTCGCGTTCTATCCGTCCGAGCCGGGAGCGCAAGGCGATCCCCCTCCCGCCGACCCGCACGGACACGGCCGGGTCGGGGTCTACCTCACCTCGTACGCGCTCACCAAGCGAGAGGTCGTCGAGGGGATCTTCGCCGCTCAAAAGTCGGGGAAGATCGACACCGTGGTGATCAACGTCAAGAACATGCACGGCGAGCTGACCTACGACAGTGGAGTCCCGCTTGCAGCGGAGATCGGCGCGTCGACCGGCCGGCTCGATCTGGGCGCCCTCGTTCCGGTCCTTCGCGAGCGTGGATTCTATGTCATCGCGCGCCAGGTTCTGTTCTACGACCCGCTCCTCGCGCGTCGTCTCGGCGCGCCGGAGGCGTGGATCGCCGTCAGTAACGAGATCGCGCTGGAATACAACCTGGCGATCGCCGAGGAGGTTGCGTCGTTCGGGTTCGACGAGCTTCAATTTGACTACATCCGCTATAACGACAGCGGCAGCCTGGAAGCGGCCTACGAGGAGCGCTACGCCGCGGTCGACCGATTCCTCGCCGAGGCAAGGCGCCGCCTCGCCGGGCGCATCTCCCTCTCAGCCGACCTGTTCGGCCGCGTCCTCTGGCCGTGGAACGAGCGCCGGATCGACCCGATCGGGCAGTCCCTCGAGGCGATGAGCGCTCACCTCGATTACGTCTCACCGATGGTCTACCCATCGCATTACGTCGAGCAGGCCTACCGCGACGATCCGTACCGCGTCGTCCGTGAGGCGCTGCTTTCCGGAAAGACCCGCGTGTCGGCGAGCTATCGTCCGTTCTTACAGGCTTTCGACATGGCGCTGCCGGCGGGGATGAGTCTTGAGACCTACATCAGAGAGCAGATCCGCGCCGCCAAAGAAGCCGGAGCCGACGGGTACCTCTTCTGGCACCCCTCCTGCGAGTACGACGCGCTCTACCGCGCCCTCGACTAGCGACCCCCCGAAGCCATCGAGTAGGATTCCCACATCATCGAGTGTGGGAGGCTTCTTTGGCCGATCGGTCGAACCCGATTTCGTTTTCCATCCGCCACCGGGAACGCGATTCGCTGGCCCGTTCCGGCGAACTCGCAACAACGCACGGCGTCGTGCACACGCCGGCGTTCGTCGGCGTCGCAACGCAGGCGACGATCAAGGCGGTCGAACCGCTGGGTCTCGCCGAGCACGGTCTCCAAATCGTCATCGCCAACACGTACCACCTGCACCTTCGCCCCGGCGAGGACACGGTCGCCGCGCTTGGCGGGCTCCACGGCTTCTCCGGCTGGCACGGGCCGGCGATGACCGATTCGGGCGGCTTCCAGGTGTTCAGCCTCGGGGCAGGCAAGGAGCACGGCGTCGGCAAGGTCGCGTCGATCTTCCCCGGAGAGGCGCGCCCGTCCTCCTCGAAGCGCCACAATGAGGGGAGCCGATCGCTTGTCCGCCTCACCGAGCAAGGGGCCGACTTCCGTTCGATCGTCGACGGTTCGCTCCACACGTTCACACCGGAGTCGGTGATCACGATCGAGCGGAAACTCGGCGCGGACATCATCCTCCCCCTGGATGAGTGCACCTCCCCGCTCCACGACTACGAGTACACGAAGCGGGCGATGGAGCGGACCCACCGCTGGGCCCGGCGTGGCCTCGCCGCGTTTGAGCTTCTTGAAGGGGACCCCTCGTTCCCCAATCCGCGCCAGGGTCTGTACGGAATCGTCCAGGGAGGAGCGTATCGCGATCTGCGAGAGGAGAGCGCCCGCGTCATCGGGAGTCTGGACTTCGCCGGCTACGCGATTGGCGGCTCCCTCGGACGATCGAAGGACGAGATGTTCCGCGTCCTCGATTGGACCGTCCCGCTCCTCCCCGAAGCGCGGCCGCGTCACCTGCTCGGGATCGGCGAGATCGAAGACCTGTTTGCCGCCGTCCGACGCGGGATTGACACGTTTGACTGCGCTGCTCCGACCCGTCTCGCGCGAAACGGCAGTGTCTTTCTCAAGGGAGCGACCCGGCATCGTATCAATCTGAGGAACGCGCAGTTCGCCCGCGATGATGAGCCGATCGATCCGACCTGCGATTGCTTCACCTGCCGCCATCACTCGCGTGCCTATCTCAGGCACCTTTGTCGGGCGGGGGAGTTCTCCTTTCATCGCCTCGCCACGCTCCACAACTTGCGGTTCCTCGTTCGCCTGATGGCGAAGATTCGCAGCGCGATCGACGAGGACAGCCTCGATGACCTGGCGGGCGAATGGGGCGCAACGGCCTGACCCAAGCGAAATTGGGAGAGCCGTTCGGCTCCCCCGGCCATTCCGGTCCGGGGGGAAACGCAGGAGCTCGTTAGGGCTCCTTGTCGTTTCGAGTGGGTAACTGACCATTGAGCATGCTCGCAATCCCGCTCCAAGAGATCCAGGAAGCCATAAGAAATCCAACTGCAGCGAGGAGAGAGACTGCCCCTTGGTCGAAAGACCAAGACATCCTCTCGCCCGTTCGTGTCACTCACTCAAGACGCTGAGACGCAGAGGGGTACAACTTGACCCCTACTGCACGGAGACCCTGCTGTGCCGTTCCCTCGATAGGTTTGTGCTGTTGTCCGGGTCTTCCTTGGCGTCTCTGCGCCTCTGCGCGAGTGTGGTTTTGAGGATGCCGTACTGTTCCGCCGCCTGCTGCAGGCAGGAGTGGGTCATTCCAACGTTCGAGTTGGTTTGAACAGCTACTTCGAAGCCGAGCGTGTCTACGCAGCAGCATCACTGGGCCGGTTGCCCACACCAAATAGCGAGAAGCCCTCGTTAGTCCATCACGGGAGGAGACGTCGCAGCGAGCGACTCAGCGCACTGATGTCGAGGCTCGAGAAATCGAGCGTCAGCGAGACGCGGTGCGTCCCACCGAGGGTGTGCGTGACGTACGCGTAGTCGAGCAGGAACCCCTCGACGTTGACTCCGAGCCCCGCGGTGATCGAGACACCGCTCCGGGAAATCAACCCGACGCGCAACGCGAAGGTCGGAATCGGCTCGTAGATCACGCCGAAGTGAAGCGATCCGGCCAGATGGAAATCGAGCGCGACGCGGAACAGCTCCGCGAACAGAGCAGATCCGCCGACCTTAATATCCATCTGGTGATCGTCACTGACCGCATCGTAAGAAAGGCTACCGAACAGATTGACCGCCGCGACCCCCACCGCCAAATCCGAGATGGCGAACCCGCCGATGTGCATGTCGGGGAACGACGCGCGGAAACCAAGGTCAAACGAGAATCCGGTCCCTGACTCTTCTCCGACTTGCGCCGTCATGAACTTGATCCGTGCGCCAAGTGCCATATCCATCGCGAAGTCCGGCAGGAATGGGAGATCGCTCGGGTCGACCCCGGCGCCGAACACGAATCCCGTGTTCCGATACGCGAGGGCGTCTGTCTGGTTTCCGTCGTCGTCGTACCCTTGGATTCCCGTGGAGCTTAGCAGCAACGCGGCGACGCCCCAGTTGCGGAATGTCAGCGCCAACGCCGAGTAATCCGCCTGTCCCAGGTATGCGGCGTAGAACGAACTGAAGCTGATCCCCGGGAGGTTGGACAGGCCCGCCGGATTGTAGTAGAGCGTCTCCGCACCGTTGACGATCGAGATCCCGGCGCCAGCGGCCCCGAGCATTGCCACACCCGGATCGATCTCAAACACGGTCTGCGCCTCCTGTGCTCCGCCTGAAAGGCCCAGCCCCAGGCCGAGGAGGGCCATCATCACAACGATCTTGGTCCGTTTCACAGTCGTCCCCTCCCTCTAGCGCACAATCAGCAGCCGGAAGACCTCGGACGGATTCGCTCCCGTCACCATCACCACACAGAAGTACAGTCCGTTCGGCAGAGCCGTCCCTCCGGCCGTGCGAAGATCCCAATCGAACGTCGTCCCGCCCGCCGGAAGCTCTCGCTCCACCACCAGCTCGCCGATCAGGCTGTAGATCCGCAAGATCGGATTGGTTGCACCGTCCGGCAGGAAGTAGGTGAACGTCGCCACCGTCTTCGCCGGGTTCGGGAAGGCGAAAAGGATCGTCCGTGCCGTGCCGGTCACCGTGAGGGCTACGGTCTTCGCCGCGCTCCTCGCCCCGCGCACATCGACCGCGACGACGGAGACTGTGTAGTTGCCAGGCGCGGCGAAGACGTGCGTGGTTGCTTGGCTTTCGGTGTTGGCGGTCTTCTGGTCGCCGAAGTCCCACTCGTAGTAGCTGACGAGATCGTCGTCCGGATCGTAGTAGCCCGCGGCCGTGAACGTGACCTCGTCGCCGGTGCCGACGCCCGTCGCCGGATTCGCGGTGACGCCGGTCAGCGTCGGCGGATCGTTGCCGACCGTGATCTCGATCGTCGCCGTAGCGGTCGCGTCTCGCGCGTCGGTGACGGTGACCGTCACGTTATACGTGCCGGCCGTCGCGTACAGGTGCGTGCTGTCGAACTCGTAGTTCTGATCGTAGCCGCCCTTGTCGACCGTCTTGAGCACGAGCGGCACGGTCACCCCGTCGTCGTAGTCGATCGTCGCGTGCAGGACGTCGGCCACGCAGTCGGCGAAGACGCCCTCGAAGCTCACCACGTCGCCCGGGGAGACGACGACGGGCGCCTTGAGCCCTTGCGGCTCGCCGTTGACAGCGATCGAGAGGATCCTCGGGTCGAGGTTGTTGACGGTGACGGTGAACGTGTCGGTGCCGGCTCCGCCGT
>CBFCYU010000119.1:0-5654 GCA_965602415.1 uncultured bacterium
TGGTTCCTTCGATGATCGGCCCTTCGGGAGTCTCAACGACTAGCGAGCGGACCTCGGCCACGTAGGTGCCGCCCGACTTGGTCGCGAAGTGATAGATGGTCGGTTCGGATCGCACGCCCCCTAGATGGCGCTCTTCGATCGCCTCACGCATGCGCGACCGCTCCTGCGGGATAACCAGATCGAGCTTCTCCGGAGGCTCTCCGATCACGTCGTTGCGCTCGTACCCGAGGCGCTGGAGGAGATGATCGTTGACGTACGAGACCCGCCCGTCGCGTAGTTCGAATACGCCGATCGGGGCACCTTCGAGGAGATCACGGTATCTATGGTGTTCGGCCGTAAGCCGCGCTGTCTGTCGCGATCGAGCAGCCGCACGGTCGATGACGCTGCGAAGATCGTCCGACCCGATCGACAACGGAACCCAGGCCACGGCGCCGGCGGCGATGGCCCTCGCCCCCACGGCGGGGCTTCCCCCGTCGATCAGCGCGAGGACGTCAACGTCGGGATGGGATCTCACCCATTCCCCGAGGCCCTCCGGATCGCCATTGTCGTTCGCCGGAACAACGTACAAGACGAATTCAAGCGGAGGTTCCGCAGAGATCTCTCCACTCACCGGCTGTGTCTGCATCGCATAAGTGGAATCGAGAAGAGCGCGGAGCGCGTCCGTACGCGCTGGATCGTCGCAGATCAGAAGGAGTCGCGTCACGTTCTCCTCGGTCATCGAGTTCCTGTCTACATCTGCTTTGTCAACTGCTGGATCCGATCGTCGTCCTTCGTCCAGTGTGCGTCGACCTTCACGATAAGATCGAGGAACACCCGACCTCCGAGCATCGCTTCGATGTCGGTCCGTGCGAGCATGCCGATTCTCTTAATCAGCCCGCCAGCCTTCCCGACGATGATGCCCTTCTGAGACGATCTGTCCACGATGATCTCCGCTTTGATCTCCACGAGGCCGTCACCGCGCTCGCGGAACCACTTCACGCGTACGGCGACCGAGTGAGGGATCTCCTGGTACGTGAGGCGGACGACTTTCTCACGGATCAACTCACTGATCAAGAACGTCTCGCCTTGCTCGCTCTCCACGTCCTCCGGGAACAGCGGGTCTCCATCGGGCAGGTAGCCGGTGAGGGTCTCCACGACGTCATCGAGCCCCAGCCCCTTCGTCGCCGAGATCGGAATCAGTTCTGCGAACAGCTTCGTCGCCTCGTAGGCGAGGAGCGTCTCTTCCAGTCGGTTCCCCTTGGCCAAATCGATCTTGTTCACGAGAAGGAGGATCGGGAATTCGGGATCCCCCCACCGCTGGAACGCTTCCCGGTCCGCGGCGACGACCTTCCCCCATGGCTCCACCATGTAGAGCATCGCGTCGACTCCGCGAAGCGCTCTGTGCGCCTCACGCACGATGTGTCGACCGAGACGGTTTCGCGGTCGATGGAGCCCCGGCGTGTCGACGAAAACGATCTGCGTCCGCTCGGTGTTCAGGATGCAGCGGATTTGATTTCGGGTCGTCTGCGGCCTGTCAGACGTGATGAGCAGCTTCCGTCCGAGCACCGCGTTCAGGAACGTCGACTTCCCGACGTTCGTCTGTCCGACGACGGCAACAATCCCGATCTTGCCCTTCCTGCCTTCATTCGCCCGGTTTCGCCCTGGTCTCGCCCCGTCCATTTCTCTGCCGTGTCTCCCACTTGGCTCTGGCTTCTTCGAATCAGTGTATCGGCCACAAGTGCCGTTGTAAAGCGGATCTGCGCGCCCTATACTCCGTCTTGGGCGTCCATGAACACACTGATCACCAACATCGGGCAGCTCGTCACGCCTATCCCCGCCCGATCGGCGCCCAAGGGCGCGTCCCCCCTTGACATCCGCGAGCGGACCGAGCTTCTCATCCGAGACGGCCGCATTGCCGCCGTCGGCACGGCGGATCGGCGAGGGCGTGTCGACGCGCAGGTCGACGCCTGTGGCGGAGTCCTTCTGCCGGGGCTGGTCGATCCACACACTCATTTCTCCCCGCCGACTGAGACCGACGCAGCGGACGGAATTGTCGATGCACCGGCCCTCGCTTCCCGCGGGAGCGCGCGGCAGACGGTACACGGCCGGCTGCGCCGCGCGCTGATGAGTGGCGTCACCACCGTGGAGGTGAAATGCCAGAGCTTGGCAGAGCTGAGCCAGCTCTCGGCTCTCGCGCGGTCGGGCGGCGGTCATCTCCCCGAGATCGTGGCGACCCTGTTTGGGGCGGCCCCGCCGCTAGGGACTGCACACGCCGAGCGGATGGCCAGCCTGATCGGGGACGCGATCCCAACGGCCCGTCGGCGCCGCTTGGCCCAGTTTTGTGACGTCGAGTGCGGCGACGGCGCGTATACCCTCGAAGAGGCCCGGACGATCCTCCGGGCCGCGCGTGCGTCCGGCTTGCACTTGAAGCTTCACGCAGGTGACGGAGAAGTCGGCTCACTCGGCGCGATCACCGCCGAACTCGGCATCACCGCCGTCGGGCACCTGAGCAAACTCGACATCAGGGACGCCGCGGAATGGAAGAACGTCGGCGTCATTCCCGTCCTTCTGCCGAGCGAGGGACTGCTTCGGGGACGGCCCTACCCGAACGCCCGCCGGATGATTGAGGCGGGGCTCGCCGTCGGGCTGGGAACGAACGCAGGGGCGGCGTCCGTCGCGGCCGGGTCGATGTGGTTCGTGATCGCGCTGGCGATCAGCGCTCTGCAAATGTCGCTCGAACAGGCGATCGCTGCGGTGACGTTGCACAACGCGCACGTGCTCGAGTCTGCCGCGGAGATCGGGGCCGTGGAACCCGGGAAGCGAGCCAATCTCCTGATTCTCGACATTGCAGACTATCGCGATCTCGTCGGCGGTCTCGGCGAGGATCCGGTCCGCGTCGTAATCCGAAATGGAGAGGTCGTGCACCGGCGATGACCATCCATGTCGTCGCTTACGCGAAGCTCAACCTCTCCCTACGCGTCCTCGGACTCCGGGCTGACGGGTATCACGAGATCGCCTCCGATGTGCAGACGATCGATCTCGCGGATCGCTTGACGGTCGACCTCGCTGACACAGGCGTCCGCGTTGAGAGCGATCTCGCCCTTCAAGGAGAGGACATCGTCGAGCGAGCGGCAGTCGCGCTCCTGCAGCGTAAGAAGCTCGATCAGGGTGTACGCATCCGCGTCGATAAGGGAATCCCGGTTGGGGCTGGGCTGGGCGGTGGGTCCTCCGACGCGGCGGCGGTGCTCTGCGTGCTCGACCGGCTCACGCCGCCTGAATTGCCGTTCGACGCGCTGTGCGAAGTCGGGGCCGGAATCGGTTCCGACGTGCCGCTCTTCCTTCACGGCGGACGAGTCCGCATGACGGGGCGCGGCGATCGCGTACGGAGGTCGCCGTGCCCATCGACGGAGCACTTCGTCGTCCTCGTGCCGCCCGTTCACTGCGCCACCGGCTCGATCTATGCTCGGTGGGACGCCATCGCTTCGACCTCGTGCGAGGAGGAGGACGACTCACCGCTGAGGAGAGGCGAGAACGACCTGCTCCATCCCGCCCTGGATGTCCACCCGGTGCTGGTTCCGTATCATGAGGTCATGAGGTCACTCGGTGCTGGCTACTATGGAATGAGCGGAAGCGGATCGTCGTTCTACGCGGCGTTCGACGAGCGCGCGACCGCCGAGCAAGCGAAGGCGAACTTGGAACGACAATTCGACTCGGCCGACGTGTTCGTCTGCGGACCGACAAGCGCCGGCCACCGCTCTCTGGAGGCGCTTTGAAGATCGCGATCGATGGGCCGGCCGCCGTTGGCAAGACCTCGGTTGGGCGAGCACTGGCGGAGGAACTCGGCTGTCGCTTCGTGGAGACTGGGAAGATGTATCGAGCCGTCGCCCTGGCGTTCGATCGTGGAGTGTGTCTCGACGCGATCCGCATTGAAGTAACCGATTCCGAGCGGCTGTTGTTGAACGGGGAAGACGTCACTGACTTGCTGCACACGCCGGAGTACGACCAGAAGTCCTCGAAGGTGGCGACGCGCCCCGAGGTCCGAGCGCGTCTCGTCGAGCTGCAGCGCGAAATTGCCAGACAGAACGACGTAGTCATGGAGGGCAGGGACATCGGGACTGTCGTACTCCCCGATGCCGACGTCAAGCTCTTCCTCCGCGCTGCCTCCGGAGTCCGCGCCGAACGGCGGATGAGCCAGCGCCACGTCGACGGTTATCGTGAGACGCTGCAAGAGCTGACCCGCCGTGACGATCGTGACGAGAGCCGGAGCGTCGCGCCCTTGAAACCCGCAAGGGATGCAACTATAATCGATACCGATCGAAAGACCCTTATCGAGGTCATTTCCGCAGCGTCAAACTTGGTCAGGGAGCGGTTGGGAAAACGTTGTCACGGCAGCTGAGGATCAGGATCAAAGACGGCATCTACGCGTTCCTTGTGTTCCTGTTCTTCATTGTGACGAAGCCCCTGTTTCGCCTCCGGGTCAAGGGAAGGGCGAACATCGACCGGAACGGAGAGTATATCGTCGTTGCCCGGCACCGGAGCTATTGGGACATCCCCGTCTTCACGATCGCGCTGGGCGCCTGGAATCGAGCCCACTTCATCGCCCGCAAGGGGCTGATGAAGGGGAACGTCATGATGCAAGCGATCATCCGCGCGTTCGCAACGGTCATCGATCGCGAGAGCTTCTCCAAGTCCGACTTCCGGAAGATGCTTACCGCGGTCAAACGCGAACGGTTGATCGGCATCTTCCCCGAGGGGACGACCCGGAAGCGCGTCGATGCCAAGGCGGGTGCGATCCACTTCGCTTCGATCGCTGGGAAACAGCTTTTGCCGGTCAACATCCAGGCTGAGGGACCGTATCCGCCGAAGTATCCGCTCGGATTTCCGAGAGTGACGGTGTCGATAGGCGAGCCCTTCTCGGTCGACGATCTATCGGGCGGGATCGACGCGGAGACACCACGCTCCGAGCGGTACCGATTGCTCAGCGATCGCCTGATGGAGCGAGTTGATAACGCGTGAGGAATGAAGGAGCATAGGGTGATTCTTACGATTGCAGACATTCCGCGAGCCCGGAGCTCGGAGGCCGGGGTGGCGTAACGGTAGGTGGCATTGGAGCATGGAACAGCGAATCAAGATGGAAGACGCTTTCTCGGAAAGCGATGTCAAGATGTACAGCCGCGGAGACGTGATCTCCGGAACGGTCGTTCAAGTCAACGAGAGCGAGATCCTCGTCGACATCGGCTATAAATCGGAAGGGATCCTTCCGGTGGCTGAGCTCTCTCCGTTTCGAACCGAAGGCAAGGTCGAGGAAGGGGAAGAGATCAAGGTCCTCGTCACTTATATCGACGAGGAAAAGGGGACCGTCTACGCATCCGAGAAGCAAGCCGAATACGAGAAACGAATCGACGTACTCGAGGAAGCGTATCGCGCGGGGGATGCGGTCGAGGGCGATGTCGTCAACGAAGTCAAGAGCGCCGGCTATCACGTGAACCTCGATGGGATTCGAGCGTTCTTGCCGGGCTCTCACTTGGGCGATGATCTGCCCAGCTCGATCGATGAGCTCCGCGGGCAGCGCATCAAACTCAAGATCCTCGAGCTCTCCCGGCGCGACAAGAACCTGGTCGTCTCGCACAAAGCATACATGAAGGAGCAGGAGCGAGAGCGCCGGATGGCCTTGT
>CBFCYU010000120.1:0-5542 GCA_965602415.1 uncultured bacterium
CGCTCGGATTCACGGGATCATCTCCCATGGTGGCGTCAAGCCGAACATCGTGCCCGAGTACGCCTCGGCCGAGTTCTACGTTCGCGCACAGGAGAACGAGTATCGGGACGAACTGCTGGAGAAACTGCGGAAGTGCGCCGAAGGGGCCGCGCTCGCGACCGGGGCGAGGCTCGAGTTCGGCCTGGTCGGACACGCGTACAAGGCGATGAAGCCGAACAAGGTCCTCGGCGAGCGGTTCCTGAAGCACGTCGAGGCCAACGGGATCCCGTACAACCCGCCGAAGGACAAGTCGATGGGATCGACCGACATGGGCGACGTCAGCCAGGCCGTTCCCGGCATCCATCCCTACGTACAGATCTGCGAGGACGACGTCGCAGGGCACTCGCGGCAGTTCACCGAGGCGTCCGGCTCCGAGCGCGGGTACGTGGCGATGCTCGCTGCGGCCAAGGCGATCGCGATGACGGTGGTCGACGTCCTGACGGAAGCCGGTCTGGCCGAGCGGATCTGGGAGGAGTTCAACGCCGGCTGAGGTGTCCTTCGGCCATCTGCTCACGGAGTCCAAGTTGGAGTCGGTGCGGGGAGGGTGGTGATCCCTCCCCTCGTCTCCGACCTTGCGAGCCCGGCCGCCGAGCCTCTCCAGACGCTCCTCTACACCGGCCGGTCCGTTCCGAAGCCGGGTCAGGCAGGTTCCCGCCTTGGTGATGAACCGGCCCGGAAGCAACAGCAAGAATGGGCCGCGGTGTGGAGGGCGCCTTCAGTTCCACGGCAGCCGTGGATCCTGTGAGCGGTCTCTATCCTCTCTTACCTCTTCGGTTGCGCTGGCGGTCGCCCAACAGCTCCGATAGGCAATGACTCAGCGCAAAAACCGGAGGTCTTTCCTAACACCGACCCGATCCCGGGCGGAATGCAGATTCCCGCGGGCTCCTCGAGCGAATTGCTGGATGAGGCCCTACGGCACCGGGTCGTGTCCTCCGCGATGGAGGGGATGGCACTTGAGAATCCTGCGGACGGCGAGCCACGAGCCGCGCAACACTCCGTGCTTGGTGATCGCGCGGACCGCGTACTCCGAGCACGACGGGACGAATCGGCACCGCCGCGGGAGCAGCGGCGAGACGAGCCGTCGGTAGAAGAGGATCGGAGCAATGGCGAGCTTGCGGAGCATGCTTCGATTCTAGCGTTTCGGCCTCCTCTTGACAACTGGCAGCCGAAAGGCTATACTGCCAATTAGCAATCTCATAGTGAGACTGCTAATGATGTTACAGAGGGAGGTAATCACAATGATTAGGAGACTTCCGGCCGTACGACGTGGACCATTCCTGCTCGAGAGCAACCTTTCGCGGGTGATCGATGAGTTGTTCCGAGACTTCGATCGCGTCGGGTTTGACGTGGCCCCGAGTTTCGGGCGGACCGACGTGTACGAGAAGGACAAGAACCTGATGATCGAGACCGAACTTCCCGGCGTGAAGAAGGAGGAGCTCTTGATCAAGGTCGAGGACGACCAACTGACGATCACCGGCGAGGTCAAGCGAAACGACGAGATCGATCGGGAGGACTACTTCCGCATCGGACGCCGGTACGGACGCTTCCAGCGATGCTTCCCTCTTCCGTCCGACTTGATCGAGAAGGATCAGATCAAGGCCCGGTTCGAGGACGGGATCCTCATCGTCACCGCGCCGATGAAGGAATCGATCAAGGAGAAAGCGAAGCCGATCGAGATCGCGGTCGAGTAAGACGATTCGGTGATTCCTTCGGAAGGCCCCGGCGACGACGTCGGGGCCTTCCTCATTGACTAATCCCGGTACGCGTTGGTGATCGGCATTCGGCGCCCGACACCGAACGCCTTGGGCGAGACCTTGATCGCCGGCGGGAGCTGGGCGCGCTTGTACTCGCTCGCGTAGTACCGGGGAAGGACCCGATCGACCAATTCAGCGTCAAACCCGGCGGAGATCAACTGCTGTCGGGACATGTTGGCCTCAATAATCTTCCCGAGGAGCGGGTCGAGCAAGGAGTACGGAGGGAGATCGTCCTCGTCGCGATGATCCGGGCGGAGTTCGGCCGCGGGGGGTTTCTCGAGAACGCACTTCGGGATGCGATCGCCGAGCGACTCGGCGAGGCGATAGACGTCGGTCTTGTACAGGTCGGCGATCGGTGCGAGGGCACCGATCGTGTCGCCGTAGAGCGTGTTGTATCCCATGGCGATCTCCGACTTGTTGCCGGGGCAAAGAACCAGGGCGTCTCGCTGATTGGCCAGGGCCATCAAGATCGTGCCGCGGACGCGGGGTTGGAGGTTCTCGTCGGTCAACCCGGTTGGCGGTTCGGGGAGTGCGTCGCGCAACGCTTGGTGAATATCCGCGAACGGGATTTCCAGTGACTCGATTGACAGGCAACGCGCAATCTCGCGCGCGTCCGCTCGGCTCTCCTCGGAGGAGAACTGGCTCGGAAGGTAGGCGGCCGTGACGTGCTCCGGTCCGAGTGCCTCGACGGCAAGGGCCGTGACGAGGGCGGAGTCGATTCCGCCGGACAAGCCGACGACGACGGACGCGAATCCGTTCTTCGACACGTAGTCGCGGATTCCCAGGACCAAGGCCGATCGCAGTTGATCCAGATCACTCGACTTCTCCGGCACGACCGGGCGGGGATCAGAGAGGTCGAAAACGTAGAGGCCCTCGGTGAATGCCGGGGCTTGAAACAGGAGCCTTCCGTTCGCATCGACGATGAAGCTCTCGCCGTCGAAGACGACGCCATCCTGCCCACCGACGAGATTGGCGTAGATGATACCGACACCGTTCTCTTTCGCTCGTTTCCGGACCAGCCGCGCTCGAATCGCCTGCTTCCCGACGTAGAACGGAGAAGCCGACAGGTTGATGATCCAATCCGCACCGAGGTTTGCCTGGAGCTCCGTTGGGCCGCCGTCGACCCACAGGTCCTCGCAGACGCTGATTCCGATGGTCCGGTTGCGAAACGCGAGGACCTCGGTGCCTAGGGCCGGTGAGAAGTAACGATTTTCGTCGTACACGTCGTAGCAGGGGAGATGGATCTTGGAGGCGTGACCGAGAATCCGTCCGTCCTCGATCAGCACGGCGGTGTTGAACAACTCGGTCTCCGCGTTGTCGGCGAGGGACGAGAGGTCGTACCGGTTGACCGACTCGCGCCTCGCCCGAGCGGTGATCGAGCCGACGACGACTCCGATCCCGTCTGACGCAACGCGAATCGCCTCGACCGCCTCCGCGCACGTCTCGACGTATCCCGGCCGCCACATCGAGTCGAGCGGCGAATACCCGCAGACGGCCAGCTCGGGGAAGACGACGAGGTCGCATTGCAGATCGCGTGCCTCATTCACGCAAGCGAGGATTCGATCCCTGTTCCGCTCGACGGCCCCGACGTGGGAGTTGATCTGTCCGATTCCGACGCGCATGGACGAATTATAAGAGCGGCTTCTTCACGGATTCAATCGGCCTCGGGGCCGGTTCTCGGGGAGTTGCCCGGCGGAGACGCTCTTCGTCATCCTCGGAGAGACGCTCGACGTGCCCCGCCGCGAGGTGGCCGAGTTCGATCGGACCGATCGCCACACGCGCCAGGCGGACGATAGAAAGGTCGAAATGGGCAAACAGCCGCTTGATCTCGTGCTTCTTCCCCTCGGCCAACACGAGCCGCACGTGGGGTGGGCGCCCCTCGACCTTGCCGGAGACGATTCGGAGCGTGTCGCCTCGATCGACGACTCCACGCTGCATTCCGGAAAGCGACTGATCCATCACGGGTTTGCGCGGCAACCGCTCGACCCAAACGCGATAGGTCTTCTCGACCTCATAGCGTGGATGGGTCAGACGGTGAATGAGGTCCCCGTCATTGGTCAGGAGGACCAACCCTTCGGCATCCTGATCGAGCCGTCCGGCCCACTTGTAGCCGATGAACCCCTCGGCGCGCAGGATCCGGCCGACGGTGTTCCCGTTGTGAGGATCGTCATGGCTGCACAGAACCCCGGCCGGCTTGTGGTAGCGATAGACGCGCGGCTCCGGGGCATCGAGCGAGAGGGGATGGCCGCGGAGGCTCAACCGTTCGGTCGACTCCGCCGCGAGGGAGAGGAACGGATCGACGGCGACCTCGCCATCGACGGCGACCTCGCCATTCACGATCAGCTCTTGAGCCTTTCGCCGGGAGACTCCGCCCTGCCGCTGCACCCACTGCAGCAGTTTCGCTTCTTGCGCTCGTTCGTCCATGTCGCCGTAGGAATACATCGCGTCGAATCATACGTCAACCGGGAGGCGAGTCGGTGCGAGCTGCTTTCGTCTCGGCGGGCTATCTGGTGCATAATCGATGCAACTCCTCAGTGGGCGGTGGCATGAGCTTTACGATCGATCGGATTCCACTTGGTGACAGGCGATTGCGGACGTTCGTCGACGTTCCGTGGTCGCTGTTCCGAGGAGATCCACATTGGACGCCGCCACTGCGTGCCGAACTCCTCGGAAGCCGGATCCTGGGGCTCACCGGATTGCTGACTTCGAAACATCCCTACCACCGTGCGGCCGACGTCACGCACTTCGTCGCGCGGAACGGCCGTAGGCTTCTCGGTCGTGCCTCCGTCGCGGTCAACCATCGCTACAACGACCATCACGATGCGCGGCTCGGGTTCTTTGGGTTCTTCGACGTCTGCGAAGACTTCCGCGTGGCGTCGGGACTTCTCGACCGTTGCCGCGACTGGCTCGTCGCCCGCGGGATGGAGACGATGCGTGGCCCGGGCGGCTATTCCAACGCGACCCACGAGGCGCATCAGGGGATCCTCGTCGACGGATTCAACGCGCCTCCGACGGTCGAGCTGACGCACAACCCGCCTTACTACGCCGACTATCTTGAGCGATACGGCCTGAGAAAAGCGAAGGACTACCACGCGTACAAGATCGAGATCGGCCCGGCGAGCGAGCGGCTACTCCGCGTCGCTGGCGCGGTGCGACGGCGACGACGGATCGAGACCCGACCGATCGACATGCGGCGACTGCGGGATGAGGTCAACCGGATCGTCGAGATCTACAACGAGGCTTGGGCGAGCAACTGGGGGTTCCTTCCGCTGACCGATGCGGAAGCCGAGGCGATGGCCGACAGCCTCAGGCTCGTCGCCGATCCCGAGCTGCTACGCTTCGCCTACGTGAACGGTGAGTTGGCCGCCGTCCTCGGCGCGCTCCCCGACCCGAACGTGCCGCTCCGGCCGAGATGGAATCGGTTCGCGGACCTGGACATCGTCCGAGCGCTCCGGCTGCTGAGGACACGAAAACGGATCCCGCGAACTCGTCTGATGTTCTTCGGCGTTCGACCGCGGTTCCGTAGGCTGGGGATCGATGCGGTCCTCTACCTGGAGGTCCTCGACCACGCACTGCGAAGCGGGTACACGACCTGCGAGCCGTCGCTCCTGCTTGAGGACAACGACCTGATCCTTCGCGCGTCATCGTTCATGGGCGGGATTCAGTACAAGACGTGGCGGATCTACGAGATGCCCTTGTGACCGGGATCGGTCCCCTCGACGGGCACCAGCCCGTCACGGGCTCGTCGA
>CBFCYU010000121.1:0-5518 GCA_965602415.1 uncultured bacterium
CAGTCATCGCGTTCCTCCCATGACGGCGCCGCGTGCTGGCTCCGTCACGGACAGACTACATCCGGCTGCGTCTCCTTGCCGTCTCCAATGCAGTCGGCTACAGCAGCGCAGGGTGCTCGGGATGGCTGCCGGGTGACTCACGTGCGCGCCTGCGAGGCTCCAGGGACAGAAGCAGAGCGTCCGGCCTACGGCCTGCGTGTTGAAGCGAAGCGCGATGACGTCCTTCGGCATCGATCGACGTAAGGTAACACATGCGAGGCTAGTACCGAAGCCGACTGGGTGATGAAGTCGGGGTGCCAAGTGAAATCGGGTATGCCCCCCGAATTCCGCGACGTTCCATTTGTGGTCGCGGACGGTGATCCACCAGATGTCGGGCGAATTGAACGGCCAACTCCAGACGCCTTGATCGCTGGAACGCTTGGTCACTCGAAGCCTGCAAGAAGCAAGGTGTGACCCTAGAGCATGTCTGAAGATCGAGGGTGCATCCCTCGACGGGGATCCAAGCAGGATGCTCGCCTGGTTCTGATATCGCCTTGAACAAAGCCACGTGATCGGGGAATCTGCTCTGAACCTGTCCGGGAGGGATCACCATGCTTGTGGGCAACCGAGTCATCCTGCGACCGTTTCGCCGCAGCGACCTTGACGGCCTCTACGATCTTGTCGCTGATGTCCGAGAGATCGGTGAGTTCTGGCCGCTCGGATGCATCTCCGAGGCACGGTGGTTCAAGCGGTTCGACGACACGGGCTGGTGGTCCGACGAGTTCAAGCTCTTCCTGATCACCGATCGTGAGGGCCGCCGCCTCGGTCAGGTCAACGTCTACAAGGCGTCCCACAGCTACCACGGATGGGAACTCGGCTATCGGATCTACCGTCTCGAGGATCGCGGCAAAGGGTACACGACCGAAGCGGTCCGCCTGGCCACGGCGTATCTGTTTGGCCAGGAGCCGATCGACCGGGTGCAGATCGTCCTCGATCCTCGCAACGCTGGATCGCGGATTGTCGCCGAGCGGGCTGGCTACACGCTGGAAGGCACAATTCGTCATGCCCACTTCGATCGAGGCGAATACCTCGACCTCCTGCTCTTCTCGATCCTCCGAAGCGAGGCGCAGCCCCTTTCCGAATTCTTGGCTCCAATGCGCGACTAGAGGATTCCGGGGACGCACTACTCGAATCCCGTTCCTCGACCCTTGCTTCTGCGGACTGACGACACGGCCGATGAGGAACTCGAGTGCTCGGAGAGCATATGCCTTGCTTCAGACCACATGGGGCATGTGTACCTTCCGGCAGCAGGATGAGAAGCCGAACGGCTCATCGAGTCCGGCTGGATAGTGAGTGTCGATCGTGAGAAGTATTTCCCTTTCATGCCGATTTAAGGTACCGTTGGTCTGCGCGGGCTTTGCCTTTGGCAGTCGATGCTTGAAGGACCGAGACCGCAAAAGGAGATCGAATGGGTTTTGGAGAACGTAGGGTGGTCGACGTACGTCACCTCGATCTGAAGTGTGCCGACTGTGGAATAGCGATCGACGAGCTTCCATTTGAGCCGAAGACTGACCGGCCCGTCTACTGCGACGAGTGCAACCGCAAGCGCCGCCCGCCGCGAAGCGGTGGCGGAAATTCCCGCGGAGGCGACCGACGATACTAGGCTGAAGACAGATCTACACGATTTTGACGGGCGGGTCGGCGAGAGCCGGCCCGCTTCTTCTCTTGCTACCCGGGAAATTGATCGAACGGGAATGGGAGCAGCCCCTCATCCCTGGTGCTGTGTAGCTTGCTGGGCGGCCATGAAGCCAGGAAGGAAGCAGCCTCCCGATGTCGCTCCTTGATTCGTAACGTGCTCCACACACTGCCGGATCCTGGCGCCTGTGGTATTCCGCCGCCCCAAGCTGAATCACGAGATCGCCCAGCAGTTCAGGGAAGGCTCCATCAACGGCCGCTGCAATCATCTGCGCCGAGGCAGGGCATGTCTTCTGGGCCTTCACTTCGTGGAACCCTTGGAGAAGGTGAGCGAAGCTCGCCTTCTCTCTGTTCGAGACTTCGGCGAACGCCGTGAACCTGGCAGGCATCCCCACCAGCACATCATCCCACTTGGTGTTGAGCCGGAGCCGGGCCTGACGAGATCGAGAAGAATCTCGGGATCGCTGGTTGTCTCCCACTGGTTGAGGATCGCACCGATCTTCGGCTGGAACGAATCGCTGGCTAGACGCCTTCGACGCTCATTCTGAACGGACTTCTCGATGAGGGGCAATCGTTCGTGTGCGCGTGCAGCTGATTCGCAACCGCCTATCGTGCGAATCAGCCCGCCTACGGTAGGTCGGGCTATGTACGGCCTACCTCATGTAGGTGCGGGTTCTTCGCGCCGGCGACGTCGCCGAACTTGGTCAGGACGCACTCAGACTTGACCTGCATCAGCTCGGCGTAGCGCTCGTCATCGACCATCGCGACAATCCGGGCGATCGAGCTCTCGCCGTCGACGAACCGCCACGGGAAGCAACCGATTTGCACTCGTTGGTCGAGGAGGAGGTCGACGTCGCCGCCGAGGCACTCGGCGTGGATGATCCCGTAAGGGAACAGCTCGATGTGCATCAGCTGGTACTTCGACGCGTCGAACCGATCGGCCAGCGACGTGCCGTACTTCTCCTGGAAGTGGGTCTCGGCCTCCTTCGCCTGGCGCGGCATCCAGTCGCGGATGATCGTGTTCATCGGATGGTCGGCGCTCCCGCAGTCGACGCCGATCCAGCGAATCTTCTTCTCTCGGCACCAAACCGCGAACTCCCGATCCGGGCCGGGGTGCTTGACCATGTACCGGATCTCATCGGCGGTCGGTTGATCCCAGCCGTAGTGGTGGTAGCCGGTGTGGATGATCAGGATGTCGCCTTCCCTCACCTCGACACGCTCTTCGATCATCTCCGGAGTGTAGATGTCGTAGTCGCCGACGGCCTCGGACAAGTCGACGATGACCCCGTCGTGAACGAGGAAGTCGAAGTCGAGCTGCGCGATGTCCTTGCCCGGCGTGTAGAAGTGGATCTCGCCGTCGAGGTGCGTCCCGACGTGGTTGGAGTGCGTCAGCAGTTGGCCGTTCGCTCCGTTCGGCGCCAGGCGCTTGAAGTACTTCACCTGCAGCGGCTCGTACGTCGGCCACGGTGGCGTAGCGATCGACAGCGGAATGGTTAGATCGATGAGTTTCATGTCCATGCTCCTTTCTAGCTTCCCAGCCGTTCGGCCAGCGCCCTCGCGGCCGCAGCAAACACCTCGAACGGAGGCGTGACAAGTCCGGCGCCGACCATGCCGACGCCCGGCTCCTTGTGGGCAATCCCCGTGTTGATCGCCGGCACGACGCCTGTCTTCGCTACGCGAAGAATGTCGATGCCCGTCGGCGTGCCGCGGAAGCCGAGAGCCGGTATCCGATAGAAGCGGCTCTCGGCAAGCGTGATCCGCCGCATCCGCTTCGTCGTCTCCAACGCCAGATCGGGCGAGCCACCGACGAACTGGACGATCGCCGGCGCAGCGGCCATCGCAAAGCCCCCGTAGCCGGCGGTCTCAGTGATCGCGGAATCTCCGATGTCCCGCGCGGCGTCCTTCGCGCTGAACCCGGGCAGGTAGAGGCCGTCGACGATCGGCGCCGGTGCGGTGAACCATCGGTCTCCCGTGCCCGAGACGCGGACGCCGAAGTCGGTTCCGTTGCGCGCCATCGCCGTCACGAGCGAGCTGCCCTCGATCCCGGCCGCGAAATCGAGCGCGCACTTCCCGGCGGGCATCGTCAGGTTGAGGAAGAAGTGATCGTTCGAGTGCAGGAACTCGAGCACGCGGGCAACGGCCTCGCGATCGACATCGAGCCTCACCAGATGCGGCGCCAGTTCGCGGATCAAGAGCGACGTCCCGGCGCGGTTCCGGTTGTGTCCCTCGTCCCCCATCTGCAGCGCCTGGGCGATCAGACTGCGGAGGTCAATCGGTCCCGTCCTCTCGATGGCCGCGGACAGGATCGGCGCCAGCTCGCCCCGCATCCAATTCAGCCGGTCGATGACCTCGTCGGAGAAAGCACCGTAGCGGAGCACCTTGCCGAGACCCTCGTTCAACGTGCAGTAGGCTCGGTTGCCGGCCGCCGCGTTCTCGACGATCCAGACCGGCATCGACGCCGTCATCACGCCAGCCATCGGCCCGACCGCGTCGTGGTGATGACAGGGCTCGTACGTGATCTCGCCGCTCGCTGCGAGTGCTTCGGCCTCCTCCGGCGAAGAGGCGAGTCCCTCGTAGATCAGACCCCCCATCACCGCGCCGCGCATCGGACCACACATCCGCGCCCAGTCGACCGGTGGTCCGGCGTGGAGGATGGTGCGGTCGGCCATGCCGGGAACGACGTCGCGAGCGATCCCGATGCCGGCAATCCGTGGCTCGGCGGAGAGGAGCCGCTCGATCGCTTCGGCGTTCGCTCGCTCGATTCGATCGGCTTGAGCGTCCAGGTCATCGAGGACGCGGATGAGTTCCGCGTCACCACCCGCGGGCGGACGCCAGTCGACATCGATGACGGGCGTGCCCGTGTCCCGCAGGGCCGCGGCAAACGACGCGAGCCCGAGGTTGACGACGCGAAGCTCAGTCGTGAAGAGCGCCGCGATCGGGGAGCCGTTGTTGGGCGTCATCCGGCACCTCCCCCGAGCATCGAGATCGCCATGCGTGCGGCGGCGGCATTGCTCTCGGCAACTGTTGCCCCGGCCGCCTCCAGCTTCGCACGCTGGGCCGTCGCGTTCTGCGGGTCAAGATCCGTCCCGGTGACGGATGCCAGAATAACAAGTTCTCGTCCGTCCGCTTTCGCTTCGGCAATCGCCCGTCGCGCGGCTTCCGCGAGGCTGCCGGCAGGATCATCGTGCGCACCGTAGCCGATCACGCAGTCGACGAGCACGACGCCGATCCCCGAATTGGTGCCCGATGAGGCAACCTGCTCGTCGCGAAGCGATGGCTCAATCATGGGATGAGGCTTCCCCACGGTGAACGCGTCATCGCCGAGATCCCAGAGCACGTGGCCTGCGACCTGCGCCTCGGGATGGACCTTCTTCTCCGGGTCACTCGCGACGTTCGATCGAACGTCGATGCCGGCGCGATCCATCAGGCTCCACGCTTCCTGGCACAGTGTCCCGCCGCAGTACAGGCCAACAAGCCGTCCGTAGGACGGCTTGTTGGTTGCAGTTCGAGCCTGCAATGGAACTGCCGCCGATCCTGGTGCTTCGATTCCGACCGCGGAGCAGGCGAGTCGGCCGGCGTCGGCGAGGGTCTCAGCGAAGGCGACTTCACCGGCAGCCTCACGCTTCTCGCCTCCTACGAAGTGCACGACGCCCGGCTTCCCCGTCGCCGTCAGCGCTTCAACCACGCTCTTCCCAACCTCGGACTCAGGCGTCTTCGAGACCACGACGATGGCCTCTGTGCCCGGATCGCCGCCGAGCGCCTCGATCCCGAATCGCGTCATCCGCGCGTCGACCGCAGCGGAGAGGTCGCGGCCGCCAGTCCCGATCGCCTGCGAGATCCCCCC
>CBFCYU010000122.1:0-5515 GCA_965602415.1 uncultured bacterium
CGGGTTCCGTGAGGTATTCCTCAACGATCCGGATATCGGCGGGCGCTACTCGGCGCTCTCGCTCTTCGGTCTCGTTCCGGCCGCCCTCCTCGGCATCGACGTCGCGATGCTCCTCGAGCGAGCGCAGAAGACGTCGATCGAATGTGCCAAGTCCGAACCGTTGGACGAGAATCCCGCCGTCCGCCTCGGCGCGATCCTCGCGACCTGCGCACTGACCGGGCGCGACAAGGCGACGTTCCTCCTCCCTCCGAAGCTCGCGAGCTTCGGAAACTGGGTCGAGCAGTTGATCGCCGAGAGCACCGGTAAGGAAGGGACCGGGATCCTGCCCGTTGTTGGGGAGCCGGTCGGACCGCCGGCAACGTACGGGGATGATCGCTTGTTCGTCGAGCTGACGCTCGGAGAGACGGGACAGGATCAAGGCGCGATCTCGACATTGGAGCAGGCCGGCCACCCGGTCGCCCGCATCGAAGTCGACGACTTCTATGATCTCGGGGCTCAGTTCTTCCTGTGGGAACTGGCGACAGCGGTCGCCGGGCACGTCCTGAGGATCAACCCGTTCGATCAGCCGAACGTCGAGTCCGCCAAGCGCCGCGCCCGGGAGATGGTCGACACGTTCCGCCGGACCGGAGAGCTGCCTATGGATGAGTCAACGCACCTCACGCCGGACGGGTTCGCCACGTTCCTCGACGGGCTGCGTTCCGGGGATTACGTCGCGATCCAGGCTTACGTTCCACCGAATGATCGACTGGGCGAAGCGGTCACCGTGCTGCGGACGGTGCTCCGCGACCGGTTCGGCGTCGCGACGACGTTCGGATACGGACCTCGCTTCCTTCATTCCACCGGGCAGCTCCACAAGGGCGACCGGGGCAACGGTTACTTCGTTCAGCTCGTTTCGCATCATGCGATGGATCTTCCGATCCCCGACGAAGCAGGAAGCCCGACGTCAGCGCCCACCTTCGGAGCCCTCATTTCGGCCCAGGCCAGAGGCGATCGTCTGGCTCTCCTCGATGCCGGCCGGCCGGTCAGTACCTATGTCGTTCCCGTCGATCCGACCGAGTTGATTTGCCGGGTCGCCGACGAGCTCGGCGGAGTGAACCCTGTATGAACCCGGAAGGGGGTCGACGTTGGACGTCAACGAGCTGAAGCGCCGAGCCGCGTGGCGAGCGGTCGAATTCATCGAGGACGGAATGGTCGTCGGACTCGGCCACGGTTCGACCGCCGCGTTCGCCGTCGAGCGGATTGCTGAAAAGCTTCGCGCTGGGAAGCTCAACGGCATCGTCTGCGTGCCGTGCTCGGAGGAGGTCGCACTACACGCGGGGATGCTTGACGTCCCTCTCACAACGCTAGATGAGCACGCGGCCATCGACGTCACAATCGACGGCGCCGATGAGGTCGACGCCAAGATGAACCTGATCAAGGGCGGCGGCGGCGCCCTCCTGCGCGAGAAGATCGTCGCCTCCGCCAGTGCGCGAGAGATCATCGTCGTCGACAGCTCGAAGCTGTCACCGCGTCTGGGGACGCGGTTTGCCCTTCCGGTCGAGGTCGTCCCGTTCGCCTGGACCGTGGAAGCCGCGGCCCTTGAGGCGCTCGGGGGCCACGTCCTGCGTCGGGGCGGCGACGACCCGTTTCTCACTGACCAGCGCAACTTCATCCTCGACTGCGACCTCGGTCCGATCGAGCGACCGTCCGAGCTGTCGGCGCAGCTCGACGCCCGCCCCGGAGTTGTCGCTCACGGGCTGTTCGTCGGCCTCGCCACTGACCTCGTCGTCGCGACGAAGCGGGACGTCCATCACTTCGTAACGGGATCGGATCTGTCGGAGGTCATCGCACGATGAGCCCATCCTGCCGCATCCTCAACCGGATCTCGGCCGAGTCATGATGGAACCGAACGTCGCTCGTACTCCACCTGCCGCCATCGTCATCTTCGGCGCATCCGGGGACCTGACGCAACGGAAACTCGCCCCGGCATTGCACAGTCTCTCCTGCGCCGGCCACCTCTCTCCGCAGACGCGAATCCTCGGCGTCGGACGACGCAAGATCGCGGACGGTGCGTTCCGGGCTCGCCTATTCGAGGGTGTGCAAGCCTACGCCCGGCTGAAACCGGATCCGAGGCTGTGTGACCTATGGTCGCGATTCGAGAACCGTTTCACCTACTTCCGCATGCCGGACATGGACACCGCCGACTTCGTCCGCTTGGCGGAGCTCCTCCGATCGGCGGAACTGGCAAGCGAGACCGAGGAGAATCTCCTCTTCTACCTCGCCACGCCTCCGGCGGCGGCCCCCGCCATCGTGCAGGGGCTGGGAGACGTCGGGCTCGCCACTCCGGGCCTCGGATGGCGGCGGATCGTGTTCGAGAAGCCGTTCGGCTACGACCTGATCGGCGCGCAGGACATCAATCGGATCGTTCACCGCGTGTTCGACGAATCGCAGGTTCTGCGGATCGACCACTATCTCGGCAAGGAGACCGTCCAGAACATCCTCGCGTTCCGGTTTGCCAACGCCATCTTCGAGCCGTTGTGGAACCGGGATTACATCGACCACATCCAGATCACAGTCGCCGAGTCCATCGGCGTCGAGCACCGGGCCGGCTACTACGAGCAAGCGGGGATCCTGCGAGACATCGTTCAGAACCACCTCCTCCAGCTCTTGACTCTGGTGGCGATGGAGCCGCCGAGCTCGGCGTCGGCCAAGGCACTTCGAGACGAGAAGGTGAAGGTCCTCGAGGCCGTCCGCCCGATCGAAGCGAACGATGTCGTCCTCGGCCAATACGGCGGATACCAGGACGAGGAAGACGTCGCCACCGACTCCCGCACACCCACGTACGCGGCGCTCCGTCTGTGCGTCGACAACTGGCGTTGGCGCGGCGTGCCGTTCTACGTTCGCTCCGGGAAAAGACTCCCCGAGAAGAAGACCGAGATCACCCTTCAGTTCAAAGACGTACCGCACCAGCTCTTCCCGCAGGGAGGAGAGCCTGCTCCGAACCGCATCTCGCTGCAGATCCAGCCCGACGAGGGCGTTCACCTTCGATTCGAAGCCAAGGTTCCGGGTGCCGGGATGCAGACCCACCCGGTCGACATGACCTATCACTACGAAGAGCACTTCGGGGAAACCGGCCTTCCCGACGCCTACGAGCGGCTTCTTCTGGACGCCCTCACCGGCGATCCGTCGCTGTTCATCCGAAGCGACGAGGTCGAGTTGTCGTGGGGACTGATCGATCCACTCCTCCGGACCGACCTCGACCCGATCCGCTATCGTGCCGGGACGTGGGGGCCGAAGAAGGCGAATCGATTGACCGGCGCCCCCAATCGGCAATGGCTCAACGACTGATGCGAGCGCGGGAGTCCGCATGACGATCGTACGATTCGAAACGCGGGAGGACCTCTACGATCATGCCTCCGAGCGGTTCGCGCGGCTCGGAGCGGAAGCGATCCGCGATCGAGGGCGGTTCCTCGTCGCGCTCTCCGGCGGGGAGACTCCGCGTCCGCTCTATGAACGCCTCGCAGCATCGACGGAGTTCAATTGGCCTGCCATCCACGTCTTCTGGGCGGACGAGCGCTGCGTCGCTCCGACCGACGAGCGCAGCAACTATCGAATGATCCGCCAAGCGCTCCTCGATCGCGTCAAGATCCCGGCCGATCGGATCCATTGCATTGAGGGAGAGCGCCGACCACTGGACGCCGCCGACACCTACGAGCTGGTCCTGCGCGAGGTTCTCGGCTGGGAGGGGCGTCTTGATCTGATCCTGCTCGGGATCGGCGCGGACGGCCACACGGCGTCGCTCTTCCCACGGCACCAGGCGCTGGTTGAGACCGATCGCTGGGTCGTCCCGGTTCATGCTCCGGCGGATCCGGCGTGGCGCGTCACGATAACCCTCCCCCTGATCAACGCCGCGCGGCACGTTCTGTTCCTGGTAGCCGGCACGAAGAAGGCGGAGGCAGTGCGGGCTCTCGAGGGGGAAGAGTCCCTTCCCGCCTCCATGGTTCGTCCGGCGGACGGAACCCTGACGCTCCTGGTCGACCGCGAGGCCGCCTCTCTGCTTCCACAATGAGAGCGCGGCCCGTGCTCTCGGGCGCGAACCGCGTCCATCGTGTCGCGCTTCTTGCGTTGCTCTGCTATCCTTGCCCCTCACCTCTCGGACTACGGGAAGGAACGATCCATCAGAGGTTCCCGTACGTACTTCGCTCCGTCACCAAACAGTAGAAAGGAACGGATCAGACGGCCCTTTCTGCTGCGTGACCGCTGCTCGTCGAACCACGGGAACGAGCGATCCATCGGACCTTCCTGTACGCACTTCGCTCCGTCACCAAACAGCAGAAAGGAACGGATCAGACGGCCCTTTCTGCTACGTGCCCGCTCGTCCCGCTCCAACCAGCGGAAAGGGATAACCATCGACCCTTTCCGCCACGGCTTGCCGAAGGCAAGACGCTCGCTACCAGCGAACGACCCACCCGAACGACAACTCGACTCTCGGATCGCCCAGCTCCCCCGAGCGGTACACCAGCTCGAAGTTCGTGTTCACGTATTTGTTCAGCGCTAAGTCGAACGACCCGGTCAGCATCCCCCAGTCGAACAGCTGGTCCGACGCCCCGTAGAAGTACGTCGCGATCCCCCACGACCCGGGGACTCCACAACACCCCATCAGCGTCCCCGATGCACGCAGCACCTCGAAGTAGTCCGTCTGCCCCGTCAGTGCCGAGTTCTTCGCCGGATCGAGCGACGTCGCCGACACCACCTTCACTCCCCCGATGTCGCACTCCATCCTCAGTCCGTAGATCGTGAACCCATCGATCTCCATGTCCCACGCGCCTCCGACTTCCAGCTCGCTGTACAGCCGGATGCACCCAATCGTCAACGGTCGCCATTGCAGCGTCGTCGTCAGCGTCTTCGCGTCCGCCGCGAACGTCAGTCCGGCGTTTAATGTCAGCCCCTCTAGGAATCGTGGGATTGGCAGGTCGGACAGGCTGAACGTCGCCTGCTGCAATCCGTCGCACGACACCGCAAGCGTCGCGCTCACACTCAGATCGCACCAGCTCCACGAGACCACCGCGTCGTCACGCCCAAACTCGAACACGCACGCGTCGTTCACATCGAACCGCAGTGTGTTCGAGAAGCTCAGCCCACCGACACTCGCCTGCGCGAACAGCGTCTGGTACGACGACGTCACCGGCTTTGTCAGGTAGGCCGTGTACCGGAAGCTCACGCCCTGCAGCGAGAATCCGACCGTTGCCCGCCAGGAATCGAACAGGTCTGCCGGATCCGGTGCCTCCGGGTCGAACGCCAGCGTCGACGCCAGCGACAGCGTCCCCAGCTTGATGTCGCCGTCAAACCGCAGCGAGTCGAAAATGATCCGTTCCACCCCGCCGACCAGCGCCTTGCGCATCTGCGCCGTCCCCTTCATTGTCAGCGGACCGACGCGGTACACCTCTGTCAGCTGCGTCGCGAACACGGTGAAAGGTCCCGACTGAGGCACCCACGTCGCGTTCATCGACCAGTTCCCCGACAGCAGTCCTTCCGC
>CBFCYU010000123.1:0-5499 GCA_965602415.1 uncultured bacterium
CGAGTTTAGTTCTGTCTGCTCGCGAAATTCCTGGAATCCTTCTCTCCCGCAGAGTCGCAGAGGGGGACTGCCTCACTGCGAGCCAAGGGTTCCAATGGAAGAGGACTACCCAATCCTTTTCTGTCGCTTGCACCGGTCTTGCCCTTCTTCGCGTCTCTGCGCGAGATTGCCCTTCTCGCTCCAACGTTCATGATTCCGGGCCGTCCGGAACGAGCGTGAACACCCGGCGGATCTCTTCGGGGATCGTGCAGGGACGCCCAGAAACGGCGTCGACGAACACCCAATCGGTCTCGCCCCTGGCCAACGTCTTGCCGTCGGACACCCTCGTGAATTCGTACCGCCGCAACGAGCGCACGCGCCGGAGATTGGCAACCCACGTGCTGGCTTCGATGCGGTCACCGGCGAACGCCGGACGGAGATACTCGATGTGGTGAGAGCGGGCGACCCACGTTCCGCCCATGTCGTGCATCAAGCCGACACCGCCGGTAGCCGCGAAGTGCGCAATGGCGATGTCCTGCATCCACTGAACGTAGGCAACGTTGTTGACGTGCCCGTTCCCGTCGATCGCGGTCTCCGGAACCGTGAACTCGTCGCGGTAGATCGCTTCCTTCCGAGGTGCGGCGCTTTCACTGTTCGCTTGTTCGAGTGTCGGCATGAGGTTCCGTGGATGAATCGTAGGGTCGAAGAGCTGTTCGATCAAACTGTCTTGGCACGATCTACGGGCTCCCGAGTTCGATGGCCGGCGTATCGAGATCGAGTACGTGCACGGCCATTCGGCCACCGCAACACGCTTCGATCGCCTCGGCCAACTCGCTCGCGATCCGCCCGACGTCGTCCGCGGAGATCGGCGGGAGGCCCTCGACGACCAGGCACAGGTTCGTCGAATCTTCGGTCATCTTCGACTTGTCGCACTCGCGCCAGTTCCAGCGGCGGCAGAGGACGTCCTCGTCGTCGCGGTAGATGACCTCGCCCGGCTTCGGCGTGATGGCTTCGGTGCCGTTGAGCGGGATGAACCGCTCGTCGCCGGTCGCGAACGTGAGCCGGATGTCGCCGGCCACTCGATCAAGATCGTCGCCACCGCACGGGACACCGTGCTTGAGAGAGATTGCGTTGTACACGTCAACAATCGGGTTGATCGACGGGACCCCGGCGCCATCGAGGATCGTACGCAGCATGTTCTCCACCGACGAACGATGCTTCTTCGGTTTGGCACCGAACGCGCGGTACGCCTCGCGCCAGACAACGATCCGAGGATCCGCCTCCAGGCCATCGTAGGTCCACGTGTCGCGGATTCTCGCCACCTGCTCGACCAGCAGAGAAGCTGCCCGTTCGCTGCCCTCACGGTTGTCAATGTCCGTCGCAACGACGACGCCGATCGCCAACGCGGGAAATCCCTCGAACACCGCGTCATCGATCCTGAATCTCGTCACTCTCACCCCCTACGGGCCGCCATCCAGGAGATAATCCCCATATCCCCAGCCACGCTCGACTGCTGTTGGGGCCCCGGAGACATCCGGCAACGTCACGAACACTCGAGCTTGCCGAGCGAACCAACATCACCACAGACGACGCAACCCGTCGCGCGAAGTCGGTCTGCGCTTTGATGCCCTTGGGCGACAAGGATAACACGCGTGCCGAGCGTTTCGGCGACCTCGGCGTCGTGGTCTGTGTCGCCGATCAGTAGGGCCGTATCAGCGCGGATGGCGTGGTCCGCCAGAAGCTCCAGCCCACGCGAGATCTTGGAGTCGGCCTCCGAGTGGGCCAGCCCATAGACCGCGTCGAAGAAGCCGAGGATTCCGAGGTGCTCGACAGTGGAGCGAAGCAGCTGCTCCTCCATCGCTGACAGGACGAACTGGCGAACGCCTTGTTCCTTGAACCGCGCCAGCGCGTCGCGCACGCCATCGTGCAGTGGGCAGGCCGTCAGCCCGACAACGTATACGCCGAAGAACTCGGCCGACAGCTCGGTCATCGACTCCACATCAGAAACGAGGCCGATCCTCCGATAGTAGTCGGCGACCGGGAACCCGAAGACGTCGCGATATCGATCGACCGTCAGTGTCGGCAGGCCACGTTGCTCCAACTGCACGTTGACCGATCGAACGACGAGATCGAGGTCATCGACGATTGTCCCGTTGAAGTCCCAGATGACCGCATTGAGGCACCCGACTACCACGGGACCTCCTCCCCCTTCCAGTCGAGGAACCTTCCGCTGTCCTTCGGCCCAAGGGATTCGACGACTCGCATCATCCCGTTGACCGATTCCGCAGGCTCCATCGGCGCGGGCTCGTTCCGCGTCATCCACGTTCTGACCCAACCCGGATGGAAGGCGACGACCGTGATTCCCGCCGCCTTCAGCTCGAACGAAAGGCCCTTCGTGATCATGTTCAATGCCGCCTTGCTGGCGCAGTAGCTGTACTTGCCCGGCCGGTTCCACGCGGAGATGCTCCCGTTGAGCGATGAGATGTTGACGACGACGGGCCTCCCTCCCCTCTGCAGCAGAGGGAAGGCTCCTTCGGTCATCATCAACGGCGCGATGCTGTTGATGAGAAACGTCCGGGAGAGTTCGTTCTGATCGAGGGCCCCGAATGCACTGATGTCCTCTTCATCGCCGGAGATAATCCCCGCGGCGTTGACGAGGAGGTCCAGACGATCGACTGTCTCGGACACCGCCTCGAAGAATCCTCGGCGCGAGGCCTCGTCACCGACATCCAGTCGGTAGACCGAGAGCCGATCGGCGTGCTGCGCTTTCAGCCGCTGCAGGGGTCCGCAGTTCTCGGCGTTCCGGCTGGCGGCAATCACCTGCCATCCTTCGTCGAGCAGCTGCTTCACGAACTGCAGTCCGATGCCGCTGCTCCCTCCGGTGACCAGTGCCGTTCTCATCTACCCCACTCCTTGAGCTGCTACCGACGCAGATCGAGTCCGTGCCGCTCACGGAGGTTCCGCCCTAATACTGCCGGTCCTTCTCGGCCTTCTTGGCCTTCTTTGCAGCGCGCTTCTCCTTGATGGATTTCTGCGCTGTCTTCTTGTCGCTCGTTCGTTTCTTGTCCTGTGATTTCGCCACAATAAGCCCCCTGTGAGGAAGGTGGATTTGCCAGTCTACTCAAACTCGGGCGATGGATCACCCCGAGCCGCCGACCGAGATGCGACGTCTTTGCCTACCAGCAGGGCCTCACAACCGACAGCGGTCACTCATGCGGCGGTCACCCTAGGCCGATAGGTGCTTCTTCCACGGCGTCTGGGAGCAGGCCGGCTCGAATCCCATCGACCTGTAGAACGCCTGATCCGACCCGACGTAGGCGATCATCGCGCCTTCCGCCCCGCACCGGCGAACTCCTTCGAGCACCACGGAGGTCCCGAGCCCCAGCCTGCGGTAGTCCGGATCGGTGGCGACCGGCTCGACGTAGCAGACACGATTGTCGTAGTCCATCCACATCCCGCAGAACGAGACGTAGTTCCCGTCCGGGGCGACGGCGACGATCGTCAGGTCCTTGCGGAAGTTCGGTGCCGACAGCTTCTCTCGACGAGATTCGAGTTCATCTTCCGGCGGTTCTCCCTTGTGGTTGAACCCGCGATGCATCACGCGGTGGACCTTCCGAATATCGAATTCGTCTTCGAGGCTCTGCAGCCAGAATCCCTCGGGCACCCGGATCTCCGAAAAGGGGTTGGGGATCTCGAACGTCGACGTCAGCTCCGCCAGATCCGGTCTCGGCTCGTACCCACGCTCCGTGGCGACGGCATGCAGGTCTTCGTCCCGCTCATCCAGATACACATAGACGTTCCGTCCGTCCTTGAAGTCA
Source organism: uncultured bacterium (assembly GCA_965602415.1). Classification (GTDB taxonomy): domain Bacteria; phylum Bipolaricaulota; class Bipolaricaulia; order UBA7950; family UBA9294; genus JANQEA01. The sequence goes on from CBFCYU010000123.1 coordinate 3,798, forward strand.
CCCCAGAGGCGCGACTCGGCATGCGCGAGCATTTCAGCCTTCAGGGCGGCGTAGCGCGGGTCGATCTCGAGGTAGTTCACGCCCCTCCGGTGTTCGAAGTGTGCGACACCGACGATCTCTCCGCCGTCCTCCCAGACGCCGCACATCGCGAGATCCAGATACCGCTCGCGAAGCAGCGGATGGTAGTGCATGTATTCCCACCGCGCCTGCAGCCAGTTGCGATGGACCGCGTTGGGGTCGTAGGTCCGGATGAGGAACCGTCCCACGGCGTCGTAGTCGTGCTCAGGATCGTACGGGCGCACTCGTGCCTTCAATCTTTCCGCCTTTTCATTCCCTTCGGAGAATCGAGCGGAACAGCAGGGTACCGGATCCGCAACCGCCTTTGGCCGCAACCTCCCAACTCTATCCGAAGGCTCTCACGCGTTCGATGCGGCATGGGACAATCGCCTCGAGCCAGGCGGCACGGCGTCAGACGCTCCCTGCCGCAAGACCTTCTCCGGTTGGATAAACTCCGCACACCATGCTCAGTCTCCGTGGCGTTGAGAAGGCACAGATCCACCGCGCGTTCCTCGAGGCGTTCGCCGACTACGCGATGAACGCAGGCGGAACGACCGAGGATCGGTTGCTCCTGCGGATGCAGAAGAACTCCGTCGACTATGAGGTTTCGTCGGGGCTCTACGACGAAGATCGGCTCGTTGGATTCACGCTGATCGGGATCGACACGTGGGGAGGCCATCTCACGGCCTACGATGCCGGGACCGGGATCGTCCCGGATTTCCGCAAGCAGGGATGGGCACGGAAGATGTTCGAGCACGCTCTCCCGGCCCTTCGAGAGAGAGGCGCCGAGCGGTTCGTTCTCGAGGTTCTCCAGCACAATGAACCGGCGATCAAGGCGTATCGTAAGAGCGGATTCGAAGTCGCGCGCGAGCTGAAATGCTACGTCGGACGGGTCAGCGAGCTCCTGTCGGAGAGCGAGGCTCCGGCTCTCGAGTTGCGCCCGATCGCTCGGTCGGTCCTCGCAACACTCGAGACGTCGGCCGATTGGCTTCCGTCGTTCGAGAACCGCTTCTCGGCCATCGACGCCATCTCCGACCACGTGCATCTCACCGGTGCGTTCGATGACGGCGTGTGCGTCGGGGGCACAGCGTACGCGGCCCCACTCAACTGGCTGCTGACACTTCTCGTCGATAGGAGGCATCGAAGGTGCGGCGTCGGGACGGCGTTGATCCGGCATTTGGCCGCGACGTTGCCCGACTCCGTGCCACAACTGACCGCGCTAAACGTCGACGAAAGCGACGCGGGGACACAGGCGTTTTTCGAGTCGCTCGGCTTCACGCACCTCGTCGACCAGTACGAGATGGCGCGCAGCCTATAGGCGTCCCAGCGCAGCTGTCGAGCAGAGCCTGCCCCGCTGCTGCTAAGCCAGGCTTTGCTCCGCCGCTTGCACCGTCTGGCTGATCAGCGAGGCGATCGTCATCGGGCCGACGCCGCCGGGGACGGGCGTGTAGGCGGCGCACCGGTCGATCACCGCGGACAGCTCGACGTCGCCGACGCTTCCCGGGTGATAGCCGGCGTCGACAACGACGGCTCCGTCCTTGATCCAGTCGCCCTTGATGAACTCGGGCTTGCCGACCGCACCGACGATGATGTCGGCCTCCCGGACGATCTTCGGCAGGTCCCTCGTCCGCGAATGGCAGATCGT
>CBFCYU010000124.1:0-5354 GCA_965602415.1 uncultured bacterium
CAGGTTCAATTGGCGCGCTGGACTCACCCTCGCAAGTTCCGATTTCATCAACGCTTCCTTCCCTGCAAGTTCCGATTTCAACGGAACTTGCCCCGCCTCCGGTGTCGACTGTGTCGACACCGGAGGCGCAGGCCACCCAGACGCGAAAGACCTCTGTTGGAAGGGTCGCTTCGAAGTAGGCGAGGCAGTCGTCGCGGGTCCGCTCCCGATTCTCCTCATCGAGGAGGTCCATCGCTTCGAACATCGCCATCCGGAGGTCGACCAGTCGCTCGATCTCGTCAACGGACGCCTGCCGGATCGTCCACTCAGGCGTGCTCACGGTTTCCTCGCAACATACAGACCGCGGCCGGTCAGTCCCTCCGGATCGTGCTGGATGTCGAGCCCGGCCGCGGTGAACGCGCCGGTCATTTCTTCAACCGTGTAGAGCCCGAGTTCGTGATGCTCGACGACGTGCTCCGTCCCCTCCGGCGTCCCGATCAGGTGATGGAGGTCGAAGATCGAGAGACGGCCTTCGGTGAAACTCGTGTTGATCCGGGCGATCTTCAGCTCCGGCTCGTCGATGAACATCGCGTGCACGGTGTTCGGCTTCCACTCCTCAGGGATGAACCACGGCTCGACGAGGAGAAGTCCCGCGGGGACGAGGTGATCGGCCATCCGCGCGATCGCCCGATGAAGATCGTCGAGGGTCGTCATGTATCCGATCGAGCTGAACAGGCACGTGACGAGATCGTATCGGGCATCGAGGGCGAACGTCCGCATGTCCGCACGGTGGAACGTCAGCTCTGGGTTCCGTTCCCGCGCGATCTCGAGAAGCTCCGGGGAGAGATCGAGTCCCTCGGCCTCGAAGTGCGCCTTGAGTCGCTCCAGGTGTAGGCCGGTTCCGCAGGCGACATCGAGGAGTCGCCTTCCGTCGGCCTGGAGCTCTCGCTCGACGATCGACAGGATCTTTTCGACCTCGCCGGCGTAGTCCTTGAACGCGTAGATCCGGTCGTAGTAACGGGCCGTCCCGGCAAACATGCTCGCCTCCTTGACCGCCGATTGTTGATCGGTGCAGGCGATCGTACCGGCGGGATACGGGTCCGTCCACGCGAACTCGCTCTACTCTTCGAGCGGGCGATTCACCGGGAGTTCCAGACTGCGAGTCCGGCCCTCGTACCAGTCGAAGTACTTCTGGGTTCCGACCTTGCCTTGCTCGATCAGCCTCTCTTTGTCCTTCTTCTTGATCCCGAAATCGGTCGTCTTCACGTCGAGCGTGTTGATGTAGACGGTCCGGTGCCAGTCATCGCTGTGAAGATGCTGGTTGTTTTGTGCGTTCAACAGGGTCTTGATCAGCGCCCACGTATACTCGAACAGCTGATCGATCTCCTGATGCGCAGGCGGTTTCTCGCGACGGAAGACGGCGATCTCCTCGGCCGTGTCGAGCCGGAAGCCGAGCGTCTGCATGTTGTACACGTACGGGTTGCGCCTCACCTTTTTCCGTCGGTTGACCTTCTTGTAGTAGTCGGTCCGCCGAACGTGCAAAGACCGTTCGGCAGAGGCAACGTACCGCTGCCGGTCGAACAGCTTCACCGGGTAGTTGTCGAGGACCCCGCCGTCGACGTAGACATCGCCCCGTCTGCTGAGCACTGCAGCGAAGAAGAGCGGAATCGACATCGACATCCGCGCCGCCTTGGAGACGCGCATGCGCGGCGTCCGCTCGGCCGAGAAGACCTCCTCGAATCCGGTGCTCAGGTTCGTGCCAATCAGGTAGAGACCCCGATGCCCACTCGCCTTTAGCTGAGCGAACGTGACATCGGCCGGCTGTCTTTTCGCCGCGATTTGCCTGCGGATCCACTCCTCGAAGAAGTCGCCCTTGAACCAGCCGTACTCACGCAACAGGCGCTTGACGTCTGGGAGCACGCCCCACGAGTCGTCGAGGAACTTGCGGAAGTCGAGCTCCAGGAGAATATCGAGCATCTCTTGCCACGTGTATCCCAGGGCCATCAGCACGGCGTTGATTGCTCCCGCTGACGCACCGCCGACGCGGACGATGTCCTTCAGGATCTTCCTCTTCTCCAGAACCTCGAGCGCACCGCCGTAGGCGATTCCCTTCACTCCGCCGCCCTCGAAGACGAGATTGCGAAATGGGTACTTCACTCTCACCACCTCCGTCGTCCATCGGATTGGATCCATAGATCATAACGGATTGAGTTGTATGGCATGAAACACCCGTTCGTACCCCAACCTCCCCGACGCTACACTCGGATCGGGTGCCCGGGGAAGGGAAGGCCTAGGCAGGAGGACGATGAATCGGTTCGAGGAGCTCCCGGAATCGGAGAAGGTTGATCGCTACACGCGACTCGCATGCAAGGCCCTTTCAGCCTACGGCCTGGCCGACGCGAAGTTGACCTATCTCGGGGGAGCGGCGAACCCGACCTTCGAGGTGGCGACCGGCGATCCCTCTCGGCACTACGTGCTTCGTCTCTGCCCCCCCGAGCAGGCGCTTGACGCACTCCAACGTGAGATCCTCTGGCTCACGGCCCTCTGCCGCGACACCAATCTCGTCATCCCCGAGCCGATCCTCTCCATGGATGGAGAGCTGGTTCGCCGGGTCGCGATCGCCGGGGTCCCCGGCTTCCGGCCTTGCGTCCTCCTTCGCTGGGTGGCCGGCGAGTCCCGCAATCGCGAACTCGCACCGGTGCATCTCCGCAGCGTCGGCCGCTTGATGGCCGCGCTCCATTCTCACGCCGAGACGTTCCGCTGGCCCGACGAGATCGCGCCGCTCCGAAGAGACGCGACTCGCCTCTCGGGAACCGTCGGCGAGCGGCTCCTTCGGACCCACTACAACAACAATCAGGTCGCCGTCTTCCGGCGCGCAATCGAACGCGTCGGCACGGCGATGGTGGAACTCGGGAGTGGATCGAGTGTCGCGGGAGCAATCCACGGACAGCTGAACCCGCGTCATCTCGTGTTTCAGGAAGGTGTGGCCCGAGCAATCGGCTTCGAGACGTGCCGGTGGGGCTACTACGCCTACGACCTCGCGACAATCCACAGCTACGTCGCAGGGCGGGAGGGTGGCGGTGAGCTGGTCGCGGCGCTCCTCGACGGCTATCGGGCGCTTCGAGACCTCCCGGAAAGCATCGAACGCCGCCTGTCAGTCTTCGCCGCGCTCCGATCGATTGATAGGGTCCAGTCGATGCTCGCCAAACCCGAGCGCGGAGGACGGATCACACAAGACCTCGACAACGAATACGAGGAACTCCGGCGGATTGTCGAAGCGGCGTGACGCGCCTGCAGTCGAAAGAAGAAGGGGACACCGTCTGTGAAACGCGGTGTCCCCCATCACAGATCAAGTGATCGTCTCTAGAACCCCCAGGCAGTCGGGTCGAACGTGGTGATGTTGTCGACCGAGAAGACCTCATCGGGGATCTCGGCATCCGGACGATGGCGATCGAGGAAGGTGATCGTCGTCGAGCTCTCGTTCGAGACGTCGGTTGCCAGCATCCCGTCGGCGGTCAACCTCCCCTCGAACTCGGCGAGGGTGAGGACCTCCATCGTGTTGTCGAGGTTGCCAAGGTCGTTGTAGCTCTCGACCTTGAGCATGATGAAGAACTCCGTGTCGATCCAGAGGACGGTCCGCGGTGTGTCGACGTCCACGCCCGGCTTTGCCGTCGATTCGATGACGTAGACGGTCCGCGTCAGCTCACCGACGATGAGCTCCTCCTCGCCAAGGACGACGGCGTCGTAGTCGTCGCGTCCATCCTGTCCGCCAAGATCCTCATAAGACAGGGCGCTCCCGGCGAAGCTACCGCCGCGCTCCTCGTCCGACATGAGCTCTTTGGGGATCCCGAGCAGCGGCAAGAAGAGGAAGATGCGGGCGTCCTCATCGTCCGTCTCCCCTTCGTGCGTCAGGAGGATCGTCCCCAGAACGTCGGTCGGCTCGATGAAGTAGATCAGCGACAGGTTCGGCTTGGAGAGCGAACCGAACAGGTTCGAGGCGGTCGTCCCGTCCCGATAGAAGTTCTCAAACCTGATCGTGGAAATCAGGCTCCCTTCCGCTACGATGTCCGCTTCGATCTCCATTCGATCCATGATCTCGTCTGCGGTCAGGCCAACGGCCAGCACACCGAGGAGCGCTACTGCGAGGGCAGTGACTCCGATCTTCATGGTGTTCTTGATCATTCCGTGCCTCCTTCGGAGTGATGTACTCCGTCTTGCTACATACAGTTTCGTTTTTCAGTCACGCTTCCACGGAACGCGTGACAAGAACTTCGGCGTCCATTGGACCAAGACAGCTGGGATAATTGAGATCGCTGACAGCGCGCTGATCCCCATCGTGAGCGCGATTTGCCAGCCGAAGGTCCGAATCCCCTTGAACGACGCGAAAATCAGGATGAAGAACCCGAGTGCCACGGTGAGAGCGTTGTAGCTGATCCCGCGACCCGTTGTCTGGATCGTCGCCTGGAGCGCCCGCTCGGCGTTCTGATCCTCCCGGTACTCTCGCCGGAAGCGGGAGATGAAGTGGATCGAGTAGTCGACGCCGATTCCAACGGCGACGACCGAGACCATCAACGTCATGATGTCGAGCGGCTGCCCTGTGTAGGCCATGATGCCCATGCTGAAGGTGACGGTCAGGATGAGCGGGATCGCGGCAATCAGGCCGGCAACGATGGATCCCATCAAGAGCATGACCAAGACGGCGACGGCGGCGATCGTGGTCGCCAGACCGACCAACTGGCTCCGCGTCATCTGGGTGAAGATGCGGTCCATCAGCGTCGTGGCGCCGATCATTCGCACGCGTAGATCCCCGTCCTCCGGAAAACGCTCGCGTATGTACTCCTTGACCACGCCAGCCGTCCGGGAGACGTTCCCCGAGGAATCCATCTTGTACAGACCGGTGACCGTCCCGGCGCTGAAGTCGCCGAGCGCCATGTCGCCCAGATCTCCGCCTTGAAAGGTGAACAGAAGAAGGAGCTGACCCACAAGGTTCTGATCCTCGGGAATCACGTAGAAGTCAGGATCGTCGGCATGGAACTTCTCGTTCATCTGTCGGACGAGCATGGTCAAGGAGAAGGTCTTGTTGACGCCCTGGGTGAGCAGGAATTCTTCCAGCTTGAGCATCTCATTGAGAACCTCAGGCTCCTTCAATCCATCGCGACGTCCGGTGTCGAACTCGATCATCACACTCATGTCGCCGGAGAAGGAGTCGGAGACGAAGTCGAGGACCTGGACCGCTTCGTGCTCCTTGCCGAGAAACTCCTCATTCGAGGTCTCAACGCGCAAGCGCGGAATCCCGGCCAGCATCACACCGAAGACGATCACCGCGACGAGCAGAACGATCTTCCGATGCCCGATAATGGCTCGCTCGAACGTGA
>CBFCYU010000125.1:0-5348 GCA_965602415.1 uncultured bacterium
TCTAGTTCTCTCTGCGTGCCGCCCTCTTTCGGGAGGGCGGCACGTCCCGTGCGAGGAAGAACTGCGAAGCGAAGCGGGTGATTGGACCTCCTACTCCGTAGGAAGGACAACGTGGAAACACGCCCCGCCGGAGGGCCCGTTCTCCGCCCAGATCCGGCCCGCGTGCGCGTCGACCAGGGCCTTGGCAATCGAGAGACCAAGTCCGGCCCCTCCGTTGCTGGTGCGTGCGTCGCCCGCCCGGTAGAACCGGTCGAAAACGTGCGCGAGATCGGTTTCCGTCAGCCCCGGTCCGCTGTCGCAGATGCCGACTTCGATCCCCTCGGGGCGCTCGACCGCGGAGATCGAGATCGAGCCGCGTTCGGGCGTGTGGCGGATCGCGTTGGCGAGGAGATTGAGCAAGACCTGCTCGATCCGCTGCCGATCGACGACGATCGCCGGGAGGTCGGCGGGGATCCGACGATCGAGCTGGATGATTGAGTCCTCGAGCTGGACGCCGATCGTCTCGACGATCGTGTCAACGATCTCTTCAATCCGACAGGGGGCCACCCGAATCGACAGACGGCCAGCGTCGGCGAGGGTCAACTGATGGAGGTCGCGGACCAGACGAGTCGTCAGCAGGATCTTGTCGTGCAGGGAAGCGAGGGTTTCGGGCGTCGGTTCTATCAGGCCGTCACGGAGCCCCTCCAGAGCGCCTCGGACAGCAGACAGCGGCGTCCGAAGCTCGTGAGAGACATCGGCGATCATCTGCTTCTTCGTCCGCTCGGCCTCGTCGAGGCTCTCGGCCATCTCGTTGAACGAACGGGCGAGGCGACCGATCTCGTCGGAGGTGTGAACCCCGACCTGCTCGCCGAACTCCCCCTTTGCGATCCGCCGGGTCGCCGCGTCGAGTCGGCGAAGAGGACCCGTCAACTGTCGAAGGAGGAAGACCGAGAGGAGGATCGCGACGGCCACCGCGGCGAATCCGGCGAGCCAGAGCGAGCGGCGCGTGGTCCGGAGGAATCCCTGTTCGATGATGTCCTGGCCGAGGACGATCCGAGACGGAATCACCGTCCACACCTCCCCGTTGGTGAGCACGATGGTCTCACCCTCCTTCAGTTGATCGTCGGAGAGGCGGCGACCGAGGTATCGGCTGTCCGGCGCGTAGACGACGGTTCCTTCGGAATCGGTGAGGAGGACGGGAACCTCCCGCCGTCCCCTCTCGAGAAACGCGAGCACAACGTCAAGATTCCCGGTTTGCTCATAGAAGCCACGCACGAGCTGGAGGACGGCCCGTTCCTGTGGGGTGTAGGCGCTCCGGGTGAACTCGGAGAACGCCTGCTTCACCGACTGATTGATGAACAGGTACCCGGCCAAAGACGTGAGGAGGACGATCAGGACGAATGCCACGAGGAGCTTCGCCTGGAACGACATTCGCTTCAGGAATCGGAGCATCAAACGTTCTCCTTGGCCAGCTTGTATCCGACGCCGAAGACCGTCAGAACGAAGCGCGGGTTCCGCGGATCCGGCTCGATCTTCTGCCGGAGCCGCTTGATGTGCGAGTCGACGGATCGTTCGAAACTCTCATAGGTTTCGCCGCGGACCGCCTCGAGGAGCTCGAGGCGGGTGAAAACGCGGCCGGGGTGCGTCATCAGGAACGCAAGAAGGTCAAACTCCATTGCCGTCAGCTCGATCTGCTCTCCGCCCACCCACACCCGGTGCTGCGCCTGATCCATCCGCAGGTCTCCGACTTCCATGACGGGCGTTCTCTTCCCAACCGCTCGTCGGAGGACGGCACGGACGCGGGCCTCTAGCTCCCGGGCGCTGAACGGTTTGACGATGTAGTCGTCGGCGCCGGTCTCTAGGCCCTCAATTCGATCCTCCTCGTCGATCTTCGCGGTCAGCATGATGATCGGGACGTCTGACGTCTGTCGGACCCGCCGCGCGACCGAGATACCGTCCAGCTCGGGGAGCATCCAGTCGAGGATGATCAGGTCAGGCGCGTGCTTGTCGAACTGCACGAGAGCCTCCGCGCCGTCGTAGGCGCTGATCACCTCGAAGTGGGCCTCCTCGAGGTAGCTCCGGACCGCTTGAACGACCCAGGGTTCGTCGTCGACAACCAGAATCTTCGTTGCCATGGCCGTTGTCGCCAGTATAGTGCTTGGCTCCTGTTGGAGCCATGGGATCGAAGCGGCAGGCTGCTTCGATCGGGTGTTGGCGTTGGGGACTCCCGATTCATTCAGGATTCCGCCGGACGAGTCATCCAGCACGCAATCCCGAGAACTCGCCGGAGAGGGCGATGATCACTCGATACTCTCTTCGACGGACCCTCCGCACGATCGACCGTGGCGGCAGCGATACGGCTTGCGGCGAGGATCCCTGAAACGTGCGGGGAACGCCGAACCCAGGCAAGGTTCAACCGGGGCAGACGGCTCACACCGGCCACAGGATGGCCCCGGCTCGTTTCTCTTGTGCATGACGAACTGGTACTCGGCGCTGGGCCAAACGGCAAGGAGGAGTTGTAGCTCTCCATTCGGAGAGAACCTCACCTTCGCTACGTCACACGACAAGGGAAGAGGTGCGACGGTCTGACCTTCGCGCCTCTTCCCTCAAGCGACTCCGTCAGGAGTCGCTCAGACCACCCGTTCGAGCAGCAGTTCGTCGTCGACGACGTGGTGGTGCGAGAACAGGTCGACGAGCTGTGGGACGGTCGCGTGCACCTTCTCGGCACCGTACAGCTCCTCGATGATCTCGCCCTTGTGCATCATGATCAGGCGCGTTCCGACGTCGATTGCCTGTTCCATGTTGTGAGTGACCATCAAGGTAGTGAGGCCAAGCCGTTCGACGAACGATCGGGTTAGCCTGACGATCATCGCGGCGTTGCTCGGGTCGAGCGCCGCGGTGTGCTCGTCGAGCAGGAGAAGCTCGGGCGGGACGAGCGTCGCCATCAGGACGGCCAGCGCTTGGCGTTCCCCGCCGGACAGGAGCGCGACGCGGCATCGGAGGCGATTCTCCAGCCCGACGTTCAGCGTCGTCAGCTGCTCCCGGAACCTACGCTGAAGGCGCCGAGGGAGGGCCAAACGAAGGCCTCGCCGCTCGCGCTTCATTGCCAGTGCGAGATTCTCCGCCACCGTCATCGATGGCGCCGTCCCCGCTAGCGGATCCTGCACGATTCGACCGATCCGCCTCGCACGACGGTGGGCCGGCACACCGGTCAGATCCTTCCCCTTCAGCAGGATCCGGCCGGAGGTCGGCGGGTACGTGCCGGCGATCTGGTTGAGCAGCGTGCTCTTCCCGGCTCCGTTCGACCCGATTATCGTCTGGTTGGCGCCCGCCGCGAGGGACTGGTGGTTTTCCCGGACCGCGACGACGCGAACCGCGCCGGAGTGGAAGGTCTTCGACAGGCGCTCGAGCCTTAGCACGCGCTAACCTTCCTCATCCGACGCTCCCGGAGGTACGGGACGACGAGCGCGAGGATGACGAGGAGCGATGTGATCAGCTTCAGATCACTCGCCTGGAAGCCGATCACGTATCCGTAGCGCAGTGCCAGGATGACGGCGATGCGGTAGACGAGCGATCCGAGAAGGACGCTCAGCGTCATCCATCCTACGCGGTTCGACCGGATCAGCGTTCCTCCGATGATCACGGCGGCCAGCCCGGTGACGATGGTCCCGAGCCCCATCCCCACGTCGGCGAAGCCGCTGTATTGGGCCACAAGCGCCCCGGAGAGCGCGACCAGCCCGTTCGAGAGCGCCAGGCCGAGGATCTTCATCGTCTTCGTGTTGACCCCCTGCGCAGTGATCATCGGTTCGCTGTCCCCGCTGGCCCGGAGCGCGAATCCGATCTCCGTACGGAGGAACCCGTCCAGAAGGAACTTGATCACCAAGGTGAGAACCCCGATGAACGCCAGAACGGCGAAAGGTCCGAGCGGCGACCATGCCACGTCGACGACTCTGGTTGCGGTTGGAACCCGGAGGAGGGACAGATTCGGACGTCCCATGATCCTCAGGTTGATCGAGTAGAGCATGATCATCGTCAGCACGCCGGCGAGCAGGTTTGTGATCCCCAAGCGCGTGTTGAGGAGTCCGGTGATCAGTCCGGCGATCCCCCCGGCAACGAACGCCACCAGGAGGACCGTGAACGGGTCGAAGCCGTACCGAACGAGGAGCACGGAAGCGATGGCCGCCCCGGTCACGAAGCTTCCGTCGACCGTCAGGTCGGGGAACTTCAGAATCCGGTAGGTCAGGAACACGCCGAGGGCAGCAATCCCGTAGACCAAGCCCTGCTCGATCGTGTGAGTGACCAGTGCTGCCATCGCTTCCTCCTCTTTCTAGTCCAGCCAAAGCACGCCGAGCGCTCCGGCTAGTTGCCCGACCGGTTCCACACGACGCCGCCGAAGTAGATGCTCGTCGCCTCAGAGACAACGACCTCAGGGAAAACGACGCCAGACAAACCGGCCGTGTCGAGATTGAGCAGGACCTCTCGCTCGTTGTAGACCGTGTCCTTTTGGTACGTGATCGGAACTTCAGAAGTGTCAGCTCCTCCCAGGACCTGCATCACGAGATCCCCCACCACCAGGCCGTGAGAGTAGTAGTCCCAGCCCGCGCAAACAGTCGGCCCCTTCGCGATGCTCGTTGGATCGGCCATCAAGAACGGTACGTGAAGCTCCATGGAGACGTCGGCGACGGCCTCCAACGCCGACGCCACTGTGTTGTCGGTGGTGACATAGAACGCATCGATCCGACCCATCAGCGACTGGGCCGCCTGGAGTACAGCCGACGAGTTCTCAGCCGCAGCGGTGACGATCGTGATGCCAAGGATCTCCGCGGCCTGCTGCGCTACGTCGGTCAAATAGGCCGAGTTGGCTTCCCCCGGGTTGTACACGACGCCGATCGTCTCGATGGTTGGATCGATGCGCAGCAGCAGTTCCAGATCCAGCTTCGGGTCGATCAGATCGGAAACGCCAGTCACGTTGTCAAACGCGTCGAGCCCATACTCCGCCGGCGCCGTCACTGCGGCAAAGATAACTGGCGTCTCCGAATCAGCAAAGACTTCGGTGGCGGACAGCGCACTCGGCGTCGAAATGGCGACCACCAGATCGACGTTCTGTGCTTTGAAGTTCTGGGCAATCGTTACGGTTGTTGCCATGTCTCCCTGCGCGCTGGCGAGGAGGTATTCCACATCGACGTCCCGTTCGTAACCGGCGGCCGTCAGGGCGTCGATGACGCCCTGCTCGACCGCATCGAGCGCCGGGTGTTCGACAATCTTGGTGATCCCTATCTTGAGTGGCGCCGAGGCCGCCGCGAATCCGGCGCTGACGATGACTAGGCCTAGTAGTGCAACCGAAATGAGACGTTTCACTTTCTCTCCTT
>CBFCYU010000126.1:0-5341 GCA_965602415.1 uncultured bacterium
AGGCCGAACCAGGTTCGCCACATCGGGAAGTAATGGAGCGCCTCGGCCTTATCTTCAAACGTTGGAATCTGGTTATTGACCATATCCATGAAGATCAGCCAGGCCTCATCGTGTTGAGGACCCTTGAGCGCCAGCCCGTACCCGCCCTGCATCGCCAGCGACTCTTTGGTGACATACTCCGAGTACTCCAGCCCCTTGGCCTCCATCCCGATGTCTTGAAGGAACTTCAGATCCGCACCGTACTCTCGGGCGAACAGTTTCTTCATGCGGCGGATGCCCTGGCCGATCGTCACGCCGAATCCTTCGCCGCGCCCCATCTGGTGCAGCGCCTCGAGCGCGTCGTCGACGTTGCCGAACCGCAGATCGAGGCCGCCGGTCTTCTCCTTGTCTAGGATGCCAGCCTCGAAGCACTCCATCACAAACGCCATTCCGGTCGTGTATCCAATCGTGTCAATCCCGTACGTGTCGCAGTAGAAGTTCATCTCGAGCACGAACTCCGGATCGAAGCACCCCATGTTGGCGCTTCCTCCGGCCGTCTCGTATTCCGGTCCATCGACAATGACCCGGCTCCCCTTGTACGGCCCCGTGCGGAGCGGGAAGTCGTCCACCGCGTGAGAGCACGACATTGTGCATCCAACCCAGCAGCCATCGGGCATGTTGTGGCTGAACCGCTCACGCCAGACTGGGGACGAGATCTTGTCCGATTCGGGATGCCGGCCGAATTTGTAGTTGTGCGTCGGCAGCAGGTCGTACTCGTCCATGATCTCGACCAAGTGAGATGTCCCCACGCGCCGCATGTCGCACTGACTGGCATCCAGCTCGAGGATCTCCTTGTTGATCCGCGCGCCGGCATCGCGAAGCCGCTCGGGATGCGCCGGGTTGTTGGAGTTCGCGTTGACCGCCGGGCTCTTGACCACGAGTGCGGCAATCCGCTTATTGCGGAACACCGTGCCGGTGCCGCCTCGGCCGGCCTGCTTGATCCGCACGCCGTTTCGCTTGAGGTCGAAGAAACTGAAGTTGAGACAGCCCCAGCGCGTGTTGTTCGCTCCCGCACCGGCTGTGACGGTGGAGATCGCGGCGATGTCTCGCGGCACGTTCGAGGCGGCGAAGGCGCGCATTAGCTTGTCGGAGAGGATGTGCGTATTCAGATCGTCTTCAGGACACGCGAGCACCTGCACGACGCCCTCGACGCCGTCGATGAACACAACCACGTCCGCGGAGGCGTTTCCTTGAAGCTCGATCGCGTCCCACCCGGCGAACTTGAGATACGGACCGAAGTAGCCGCCGACGTTTGAGTCAATTACGCTGTCCGTCAACGGTGAAAGGCTGACGACAATCGACTTCCCCGAGCCCGGATAGGTCGTCGTGCCGCCGACCGGTCCCGACGAGATGACGATCTCGTTCTCCGGATCGTCCCATTGGGTCGATCCATCGACTGCGTTCCACAACCGCCACAACCCGAAACCCCGGCCACCGACAAACACATCCTTCATCTGCTGTGTCACCGGACGCTCTTCGATTGCGCCGCTATCGACGTGGACATAGAGGGTCTTGCCCGTGTATCCGTGCTCGACGAGTGCCGGGCTGTAGGGCATCTCGGCGAGTACGCGGTAACCTGCTGGTGCCGCCATGGTTCCTCCTCGTGGATGGGTACTCACACCGGCGTGCTCGTACGCACTGCGAGCGAAGTGTAGGAGAGCGGTTTGCGTTCCTCAAGTGCAAGTGGAGCATGACTTTGCGAACCGTCTACAGCTACGCTGTTGCCGGGGCGGCGAACGTCACCTATCCTCTGCCAAACGGGAGGGATGCGCAATGGATCGAGATCGGATTGAGAACGGAATGCGCGAGATCCTAGAGGGGATTGGCAACGGTTATTTGAACCCAGAGGTTCTCGCCAATACGCCGCGCCGCGTGGCTGCGATGTACGCTGAGTTCTTCGACAGGATCGATCAGGATCCCGCCGACACCCTCGAGGTTCTCTACCAAGAGCCGTACGAGGAGATGATCGTTCTCAGAGACATCCCGTTCTTCTCGATCTGCGAGCACCATTTTCTCCCGTTCGTCGGGAAGGTGGACATCGTCTACATACCGAATGACAAACGAATCGTCGGTGCGAGCAAGCTCGCCCGTGCCGTCGACGTCGCCGCGTCCCGCCCGCAGCTGCAGGAGCGACTCACCACGCAGATCGCCGATGCGCTGGTCAAGAAGCTCGATCCGCAGGGCGTTCTCGTCCGGATCGAGGCAACGCACATGTGCATGACGCTTCGCGGGGTCAAGAAGCCGGGGACGAAGATGATCACCTCGGCGATCCGAGGGAGCTTCTACGCCGATCCGGCGCAACGAGCCGAGGCGCTTGCTCTGATCGCGTAGGCGTTCCCCGAGCTCTTCGGGCATGAACGTTCTCTCGCAGAGGGCGCTGAGAGCGCAAAGAGAATGCGCCGTCAGACCTTAGCCGCCACGGAGTCCGGTGCGAGAGACCGATGCTATCTTCTCGGGGGCTGAATTCCCATCCGAACTCAATTGCTGCGCACACAGCCTCACTCTCGTCGCGCTTGGGCCTCCTATAGCGTGTACTTGCCGTTCTCCGCGGCCTCTGCGAGAGGCAGAGACTCACTCAATCCGCCATTCGGCGATCCGCGGGTCGGCGGCGGCGAGCGGGGCGACATCGACAAGTTGCTCCGCATCCTCTCGCGAGACGATTAGCGAGACCGTCCGCCGACCGCCGTGATCGGCGTATCGCGCAGTCAGCGCGGCAGCGAGGAGGAGCTCGCCTTCAGTCGGAGCTCCCTCGACGAGCGTCGTCGGGCCCATGACGTCGACCGGCTCGATTCGAGTTCGATCCGTTGCGAACCCCTCCAGGGCCTCGTTCTCGCGCTCGTTGCGGCCGACGATCGCCTTCGCCCGATCGGAGAGCCGGAAGTGACGTCCGAGCTTCAGCAGCCGGAACGCCTCGACGTCGACATTCTCCCGACCGACGTAGCCGAACGCGTCGCGGACACGGGCGGCGTACGCCTTCTCGACCAGCACGCACCCGCCGGCCGGCTGCGGGTAGTCGGTGATCCCGAGGTCTCTCGCCAGCGCCATCTGCGTCTCGCGGCTTCGCCCCTGAATCGCCATCAGATCCTCTTTGCGCAGCCAGCCCTTCGCCACCGGAAGGGTGTCCGGGAGAAGGTTCGCCGATAGAGGGCGAACCAGCCGATCGCCGAGCCCGCTTTCCTCGGCCGCCTGCAGGAGCGCGCGATGGTGCTGCGACTTCGGCCGTTGCCCGAGCACCTCGCCGCTGACGACGAATTGTGCCCCTTCCTCCTCCATCACCCGCTCGGCGATCTTCAGCATGAAGATCCGGCAGTCGATGCACGGGTTCATCCCCCTGCCATAGCCATGCCTCGGGTTGCGGATGACGTCGAGATGCTCGGCACATGCATCGACGATCCGCAGCGGAAGCCCGGCACGCGCCGCCGCGGCGCGGATCCGCGCCCGGCCCTCCTCGTTCGCGCTGAACAGGTGCCGCACGTGCAGGAGCGTTACGCCGATGCCCAACCGGTGAACGAGCGCCGCCGCAAGAATGCTGTCCAGGCCGCCGGAGAAAGCCGCGATCGCTTTCACATCGGCGCGAGGGCTGCTTGCGCCTTCGACTCCATGATCGTGCCCTGGGTTCTTCATCTCTCCTTCACATCCCACGATATAATCGTACCGCAATTCTCATCGAAAGCTGGAATGAAGGAGGAGTCTAGCAATGCGCAAGACCTGGATCGTAGGATTGGCCACCGCGCTCGTCGTCGGCGCCGGCCTCACGTTCGCCTGGATCGAGTCCTCGGACAGACAGCTGACCGTCGGCCCAACGGTCGCCTTGGCCCAGGACGAGACCTCAGCAGACACCACTGTCAATCAATCGATCACCGAATCCGGGCACGCAGCGATCAAACAGGCGATCGCCGCCGTCGGTCCGGCCGTCGTGCGGATCGACGTCACCGGAACGGTCACCGTCTCGAACCCGTTTCTCGACTTCTACAACGACCCGACATTTCGCCGTTTCTTCGGAGATCCGCTCGAACTCGGACCTCAGGAGCGGACCACCCAGTCGCTCGGCTCGGGCCTGGTGATCGAGTACGAAAGCGAGAAGCTGGTCCTGACCAACGCCCACGTCGTCTCGAGCGCTGACACAATCAGCGTCACGGACATCAACGGGACCACGTGGGACGCCGTTCTCGTCGGTGCCGATGATGTGCTCGACGTCGCCGTCCTCCGCTTGGACGGGGACACCGAGGGACTCGTCTCGGCCAAGCTTGGAGATTCGAACAGCGTCGAGATCGGTGATTGGGCGATCGCGATCGGCAACCCGCTCGGGCTGTCCTACACCGTCACCCTCGGGATCATCAGCGGGACCGACCGCGACATCGCCAAGCCGAGCGGGATCGGGAACTTCAACAACCTGATCCAGACTGACGCGGCGATCAACCCGGGCAACAGCGGTGGACCGCTCGTCAACGCATTCGGACAGGTCATCGGCCTCAACACGATGATCGCTCGCGGGACCTCCAACGGAGTGTCGATCGAGGGGATCAACTTCGCCATCGCCATCAACGGTGTGCGGGACGTCCTCCCGCAGCTTGTCGAGTTCGGAGAGGTGAAGCGCGGCTGGCTCGGCGTTCAGCACATGGAGATTACCCCAACCGCCATCGAGGAGTACGGGGTCGACCCGGATCAGA
Source organism: uncultured bacterium (assembly GCA_965602415.1). Classification (GTDB taxonomy): domain Bacteria; phylum Bipolaricaulota; class Bipolaricaulia; order UBA7950; family UBA9294; genus JANQEA01. Next base: position 4,710 of record CBFCYU010000126.1, read on the forward strand.
CCGGGACGCTGATCATTCACGTCTTCGCGGGAGATCCGGCCGATCTGGCCGGTTTCGAAGTCGGCGACGTCGTGATTCGCGTCGGTGAGGTTCCCATCAAAGAAACAGAGGACCTGAACCGGGAGATCGGTCTTCTCGTGGCCGGAACCGTCGTCGACATTGCCGTCCTTCGAAACGGGGAAGAGCTGACGCTGACCGTCACACTCGGCGAGCGTCCGAGCGAGGAGGCGCTCGCGACGTATGGAGGGAGCACTCCGGGCGAAGGCGAAGAGCCGGAAGCCGTCTTCGGGTTCGGGATCAGCGTCGGCCCGATCACCCCGATCGTCGCCCACCATCTGGGATTGAATTCGACAGAAGGGGTCGTCATAATGGATATCGCCGCAGGGAGTCGAGCCGACCGCGTCGGTCTAGCAGAGGGAGACGTCATCCTCGAGGTCGACCATCGACCGATCGAATCGGTCGAAGAGTGGAACACTGTGATCTCCGAGCTCGACGACGACGCACAGATCACCTTGACGGTCCTGCGGGAGGGCAACCTGAGCTTCGTGACGATCGAGTAGCGAAGCCGGGAGCCGAGCGGAGAGTGGCGCAGCTTGGTCAGCGCGCAGCGTTCGGGACGCTGAGGTCGCCGG
>CBFCYU010000127.1:0-5330 GCA_965602415.1 uncultured bacterium
TGCCAACCGGATCTGATCCTCGACGACGGGGGAGACCTCGTTGCGCTCCTTCACGAAGACCCGCAGGAGAACGTGATCGGGGGTTGCGAGGAGACGACCACCGGCGTCGCCCGCCTCCGGATCATGGCGAGAGAGAAGCGTCTCCTGTTCCCGATGTTCGCGGTGAACGACGCCAAGATGAAGACTCTGTTCGACAACCGCTATGGCACGGGGCAGTCCGTGTGGGACGGGATCTTCCGCTCGACAAACCTCCTTATTGCCGGCAAGACCGTCGTCGTGGTCGGCTACGGGTGGTGCGGTCGCGGAATCGCCCTCCGCGCAAGCGGGCTCGGCGCACGCGTCATCGTCTCCGAAATCGATCCGATCCGTGCGCTCGAAGCGTGGATGGAGGGTTACGGAGTTGCGCCGATCGCCGAGGCGACTCGCGACGCCGATCTCGTGATCAGCGCCACGGGATGTGCCGACGCCGTCCCCGAAACGGCCCTGCGTAACGCGAAGGACGGACTCGTTCTCGCCAACGCCGGGCACTTCAACGTCGAGGTCCGCCCGGACACGCTCGCCGGCCTCGCGCGCTCGCAGAGAACGGTCCGAGAGGGGGTCGAGGAGTACGTGCTCGCCAACGGTCGGCGCCTCTACCTCCTCGCCGAAGGAAGGCTCGTCAATCTCGCGCTCGGCGACGGCCATCCGGTGGAGATCATGGACCTCTCGTTCGCGATCCAGGTCCTGACCCTCCGCCACCTCCTCGATCGGGCGCCGCTGCCGGCCGACCTCTACACCGTCCCACCCGAGATCGACGAGCAGGTCGCACGATTGAAGCTCGAGACGTTGGGTGTCACCATCGATTCCCTCACGCCGGCGCAACGCGAGTACCTCGGCCTCGACGCCGACTGACAACGGACATCGGAGGTGCGACGGGGTACAATCCGACCCGCAGGGGTGAAACGTATGACGAATCGGAAGATGTGGAGAAAGAGCCTCGCCGCCGTGATTCCGGCGATCCTTCTCGTGCTTACGCTCGGGGTCGGCGGGGCTCAGGAGACCGGCGATGACCTGTTCGCACCCGTCCATCAGATCTACCAATACATCAAGAGCTACTTCTATCAGCCGGAGCGGATCGACGACCAGAAGGCCCTGTACGGCGCGATGAAGGGCGTCGTCCAGCATCTGGACGACCCGTACAGCGAGTTCCTCGATCCTGGCGATCGGCAGCGGTTCGACGAGAGCCTCGCCGGCGAGTTCAGCGGTGTCGGGATCGAACTATCGATGGTCGACAACGTCCTGACCGTCATCACGCCGTTGGTCGGCACGCCGGCCGAGGCGGCGGGCGTCCAGGCCGGGGACCAGATCCTCAACATCGACGGCGAATCGACCGAGGGGATGACGCTCACCCAGGCCGCGCTCAGGATCCGCGGCGAAACTGGGACGACCGTGACGCTCACCGTTCGGCACGACGATGGAATGATCGAGGACATCCCGATCGTCCGCGACACGATCGTCCTAGAACCGGTCAAGAGCGAGCTCCGTGCCGACGGGCAGATCGGCTACATCCGCCTGTATCGGTTCGAGCGGGACACGACGACCGAACTCGATTCGGCGCTCTTGTCGTTCGAACTCGAGAGCCTCACCGGGTTCATCCTCGACCTTCGGAACAACCCGGGCGGGCTTCTCAACGAGGCGATCTCCGTCTCCAGTAGGTTCGTCGACGAGGGTGTCCTTCTCATCACCGCGGACCGATTGAGCGACGAGAAGAACTACTATGCCAGGGGAAACCGGATCCCCAACATCCCGCTGGCCGTCTTGATCAACCGAGGGACTGCCAGCGCGTCGGAGATCACCGCCGGGGCGATCCGCGACAACGACATGGGGATCCTGATCGGTGAGCAGTCGTTCGGGAAGGGCGTCTACCAGCAGCTGATCGAGTTCCCCGACGGCTCGGCGTTGAAGATCACCGCCGGCGAATACTTCACCCCGGATCGGAAGGTCGTCAACGGGGTTGGGTTGGAGCCGGACATCATCGTCGAGGAAGGGGAGGATCCGGTCGATGTCGCGATCGAGTGGATCCGGGCGCACGCCGGAGTCGAGATGCCGATCGACTTCGACGCGGAGACGGCGCAGGCCCCATGAGATTCGCCGTCATCGGGGCCGGGGGATGGGGAACGGCGTTTGCCCGCCTTCTAACGATGGGCGGGCACGACACCGTCCTCTGGGCACGGGATCCGAAACAGGCCGAGGCGATCACAGCGACTCGGCGAAACGCCAAGTACCTCCCCGACGTCGATCTCCCGAGGGAGGGCCTGCGGGCAACGGCAGCTCTCCCGGAGGCCGTCGAGCGGGATGTCCTAGTTCTCGCCGTCCCGTCGTTCGGCGTGGCCGATCTGATGAAGCGGATCGCTCCTCTTGCCGGTCCGTCCCCGATCGTGATCAACCTCGCCAAGGGGATCGACCGCGCGTCGAAACGGACGATGTCCGAGCTGATCGCGCACTCGCTCCCGGAGGCGAACGTGTTCACGCTGTCGGGGCCGAGCCATGCCGAAGAGGTGGGAAGAGACTTCCCGACGGCCGTCGTCCTCGCAGGACGCGACCTCGAACTCGGCCAGCGACTGCAGCGGGAAATCGCCACGCCTCGATTCCGTATCTACTTGTCCGAGGACATCCGCGGCGTCGAACTCTGCGCCACGGTCAAGAACGTCATCGCTCTGGCGACCGGGATCTCCGACGGACTCGGATACGGGGACAACAGCCGCGGAGCCTTGATCACCCGAGGGCTCGCCGAGATGGTCCGCTTCGGCCGCACGTTCGCCGTCCGGGACGCGACGTTCTTCGGGCTATCCGGACTCGGGGACCTCGTCGCAACGTGCACCAGCCAGCACAGTCGGAACCGGTATGTCGGCTGCCGCCTTGGCCGCGGCGAGACCCTGGATCAGATCCTCGAGGAGATGGACATGGTCGCCGAGGGCGTTTACGCGACGGCCACCGTCCACGAGATCGCCGATGAACGGGGGATCGAGATGCCGATCACTGAGGCTGTCCATCGGCTTCTTCACGGTGAGGCCGATCCGCTATCTTTGGTCGGGCAAATCATGACGCGCGCCCCGAAGCGAGAGGAGATCTGAGAAACGTGCACGTCCACGTGGTGGTTGTCGGAGCAGGACCGATCGGTGCGGTCGCCGCGCGGTGTGCCGCCGAGGCGGGAGCGTCGGTCCTCCTCATCGACCGCCGTGACGACCTGATCCGCTCGTCGTGCTGTACCGGTCTGGTCAGCCCACGAACACTAACGTCCCTCGGCATCTCGTCCGGCCCCGTTCTGCGAGAGATCCGCGCCGTCACTGTGCACGCACCCGACAGCCGAACACTCGACCTCACCGCCGATCACACGAAGGCCGTTGTCGTTGACCGGGGCCGATTGGAGCGAGAGCTCCACCTCCGGGCGCGGGCCGCGGGGGTCGATGTTCGCCTTGGAACCGAGGCCGTGTCAGCGTCGCGCGACGCAATCGCCCTGCAATCCGCGGACGGGCCGGAGACCGTGAGAGCATCCGTCATCGTCGGCGCAGACGGGCCGAACAGCCGGGTCGCACAGTGGTTCGGACTTCCTCCCCCCGAGCAGTTCGTCCACGCCGCACAGGTCGTCGTCGAGACAGACCACGTAGTCCCTTCGGACCGGGTCGATGTCTTCCTCGGAGACGAGGTCGCGCCCGGCTTTCTCGCTTGGGCCGTGCCCGCCGAAGAGGGACGACTGCGTGTCGGGTTGGGCGTCTCCCCGCCATTCGATCCGTCGAAGCACCTCGACTGTCTGCTCGCCGCATGGTTCCGAGGCTGCCGAATCATTTCACGAGCCGGTGGACGGATCCCTGTCTCTCCGTCCCCTCGTTGCGCGACCGATTCCGTCCTCCTCGTCGGTGACGCCGCCGGGCAAGTGAAGCCGCTGTCAGGCGGTGGACTCTATCCCGGCGGGATCTGCGCTCGAATCGCCGGGCGGATCGCCGCCGAGACGGCTCTCGCCGAGGGGTTGAATCACCAAGCAGCGTCCGCCTACGAGTCAGAGTGGAGATCGGCGATCGGTCGCGAGATTGCCTTCGGGCGATCGATGCGAAGGATCTCCGGGATGCTCTCCGATCGGGATCTGGGCGCGGTCATCGCAGCATGCGACGATCCGCACCTCCTCTCATTCCTTGCCGAGCACGCGGACATCGACAACTTCCACCGCCTCTCGGACGAACTGGCCGCGCACCCATCGTTGTGGGGGAAGGTTCTGCGGCTCCTCCCGCTCGTCGCCAACCGTGAGATCGTCGGCCTTGCCGATCGGTCCCCCGTTGCCTCCGCGCCCCGCACCTCCCTACAATCGGGTTAACCATGGCCAAGAAGAGGAATAAAGCGAAGAATCGGACGACTCTGTCCATTCCGTCCGTTCCCCTCGATCGCGTCCTTCTCTACGGCGTCCTGTTCCTCGTCTTCAGCCTGCCTCTGTTTATCTGGCCCGGGATCTCGGAATACGGGTACGGAAAGACGATCGCTGCCCTCATCGGAACCTCCCTTCTCACCATCCTGTGGGGCCTGTCTGCGTGGCAGAAGGGAGTGTGGACAATCCGACTGCCGTGGATCACGATCCCCGTTCTCGGGTTGGTCGCTGCGTCTCTTCTCTCCACGCTCCACGCGGCGAACGGTCGCGTTGTCGTGCAGAGTCTCGTCCTTGTCGTTTTCTTCACGCTGCTGATGGTGATCATCGCTAACACCGTACGCGATCAGCGTGATATCAACTTGCTGTTGTTCGCGCTGCTCGCCTCGGCGTTCCTCACGGCGCTGTACGGTCTCCTCCAGCACCTTGGGGTGATGCGCGGGCCGAGCAGAGGAACGGGACTGAATGAGATCATCTCAACGATGGGGAACCGCAACTACCTGGGCGGCTTTCTGACCTACTTGTTCTTCCCGGCGATCGTCCTCGTCATCCGGCCCCGCTCCCGCTGGGTAAGGCTCGTGTCGATCCTTCTCATCGCATTCTGCTTTGGGATGATCCTCATCGTCAGGCAGACCGGTACATCCGTTTCACTCATCCTCAGCGCTGGAGTCCTCCTCGTCAGCTGGCTGATTTTCCGGCCGATCGAGCCGATTCGGCGCAACCGTATCTGGCTCCTGATTCTGATCGGTGTGTTGGTCGTGACGTTCCTCATCGAAGCTCCGTCCGGCCCGTTGAATTCGATCGTCGGACTCCCGAAGGAGGATTCGTCGTGGGTCGCACGATGGTGGGAGCGTAACTCCGGCGACGTTCGCTCGTGGGACTGGTGGGTCGGCTGGGAGATGTTCACCGACCACCCCTTGACCGGGGTCGGGCTGGG
>CBFCYU010000128.1:0-5273 GCA_965602415.1 uncultured bacterium
ACAAGCGTCACGGAGGTCCGCGAGACGGCCGGCCGACTCCTCGGCACCCCGCTGATCACGCACCAGACCGGTCCCGAAGGGCGCGTCGTTCGGACCCTGCTGGTGGAGAAGGCAGTGCGGATCGCGAGCGAGCTCTACCTGGGCCTCGTCGTCGACCGCACACGGCGGCAGATCGTCGTCATGGCGAGCCACGTCGGGGGCGTCGACATCGAGGAGGCAGCTCGCGAGAACTCAAGCGCGATCCTAAAGGAGTGGGTCGATCCGACGATCGGCCTCCGTCCTTTCCAGGCGTACCGCCTGGCACATCGGCTTGGTCTCTCCGGGACGACGGCTCGAGGTGTTGTAGAGATCGTCGTCTCCCTCTGCCGCCTGTTCCGCGAAGCGGACTGCTCGTTGGCCGAGATCAATCCGCTCGGCCTCACCGAGGACGGCGAGCCGATCGCCATCGACGCCAAACTGACTTTCGACGACAACGGCCTCTTCCGCCATCCGGAGATCCGCGAGCTGCGGGACCTGAACGAAGAGGATCCGCTGGAGGTCGAGGCGACGTCGGCCAACCTGAACTACATCAAGCTCGACGGGAACGTCGGCTGTCTTGTGAACGGCGCCGGACTGGCGATGGCGACGATGGACTTGATTCAACACGTCGGGGCCCGCCCGGCAAACTTCCTCGACGTAGGCGGAGGCGCGACGGCCGAGATGATCGAGAAGGGGTTCCGGATCTTGATCGCCGACCCGGACGTCGAAGCCATCTTCATCAACATCTTCGGCGGGATCCTCCGCTGCGACATCCTCGCTGAGGGGGTCGTCGCCGCGGCGAAGGCAGTCGATATCGCTGTCCCGGTCATCGTCCGGCTCGAAGGGACGAACGTCGAGGAGGGCCGCGCAATTCTGAATCGCTCCGACCTGGCCTTCCGCACCGCCTCGGATCTGAGAGATGCGGCGTCGCTGGTCGCCGCCGCGGTGGAGATGGGATCGTGAGCATCCTGATCGACGGTGCAACGCGCGTCCTCGTCCAGGGGATCACGGGGAACGAGGGACGGTTTCACACCCAGCGGATGCTCGAGTACGGAACGGCGATCGTCGCGGGTGTGACCCCCGGGAAAGGCGGCTGGGATGTCGAGGGCGTCCGCGTGTACGACACCGTCGCAGAGGGGGTCGAGGCCGCCAACGCAAACACGTCGATCCTCTTCGTCCCCCCCGCGTTCGCCGCCGACGCGATCCTCGAGGCGGCCGAGGCGGGGATCGAGCTGATCGTCTGCCTCACAGAAGGGATCCCGGTCCAAGACATGATCGAGGTCCGGTGGTACCTCGATGAGTGCGGTGCAAGGCTGATCGGTCCGAACACGCCCGGCCTGATCAGCCCCGGGAAGTGCAAGCTCGGGGTGATGGCCGGGCACATCCACAAGCCCGGCCCGGTAGGGATCGTCTCCCGAAGCGGAACTCTCACCTACGAGGTCGTCCATCAGCTGACCGAACTCGGGATCGGGCAATCGACGTGCGTCGGGATCGGCGGAGATCCGATCGGCGGGCTCTCATTCGACGAGCTGATCCCGATGTTCGAGGCCGACCCGGAGACAGAAGGAATCATCCTGATCGGGGAGATCGGCGGCTCGGCCGAGGAAGAGGCCGCCGCGTTGATCGCCGACCGTGTGACCAAGCCCGTCGTCGCGTTCATCGCCGGGCGGACCGCGCCCTCCGGACGCCGGATGGGGCACGCTGGAGCGATCATTGCAGGCGGCTTGGGGACGGCCGACGTAAAAACCGCCGCGCTCCGCGAAGCTGGGGTCCACGTCGCCGACAGCCCGGCGGAGGTCGGCGTCTGCATGGCAAGACGGCTTCACTAGCCTACGCACTCCCTCATTTCGACCCGAGACAGGAGCCACCCCCGTAGACACCCATCCGACACGTCCCTATGATGCACACATCGGGATGATTGCGACCTGGAGAGTCGTCGCGCACTGCAGGACGGCGACACCGTGAAGACCGAGGTTCGTTCCGCCGGGTTCGGCAGCCGATTCCGAGCGATCAGACGGATCGGCTTCCGCGATACGTCGACTCCTTGTGGGAACACCGGGAATCGGTTGAATCCGCCGTATTCGAGTGGAGCGGTCCACGTCAGTCGCTGGACGAGTCTCCATGCCCAGCGACTGAGGGAGGTGATGATCGAGGCGATCATGAAGCCCGGACTCACCTTCGTCAAAGACATCTCACCGTGCCCGACGAAGGACAGGCGGCGCGACGGGCTCGGCGACAGACTGGACGAACCTCGCCGCGGCGCCGAGCGAAGTGTTGTCAGCCATGGAGCAAACCCGGCGGAAGCCGACCTGATTCCCGGCACCGACATCATCGTCGGGTGGTTCATCGACGAAGCACGACCGACCTTCCTCGAGGCGTACGAGGAGCAGACCGCAAGGAGGCACCCATTCGTCAAGTAGGCCGGTCAGGAGGGCCTCTGGTGAACAAAGCGAAGATCCAATCGGCGCTCGTTGAGGCGATGCGCATCGCAGCGACGCAGCTGCCGAGTGACGTCGTCGACGCACTGCGCGCCGCGAGAGAGCGGGAGACGTCGACGCTCGGAGCGGCACAGCTCAATGCGATTCTCGAGAACGTGAGCGTCGCCCGGGAGGGATCGATCCCGATGTGTCAAGACACCGGGATCCAGACGTTCTTCGTCGAGGTGGGGTCGGACAGCCCGTTCCTCGGGCAGGTGAAGGACTGGATCGATCGGGCCGTCGTTGAGGCGACCGACGCGATCCCGCTGCGGCCTAACACCGTCGATCCGTTCTCCGGGACGAACCCGGGGGACAATACCGGTCGATTCATGCCGCTCATCAACTGGGAGATGATCGACGGGGACGAGATCCGAATCACCGTCCTCCCAAAAGGCGGCGGGAGCGAGAATATGAGCACCGTGAAGATGCTCCCACCCGGCGTCGGGTTGAAGGGGATCAAGAGGGCGGTCGTCGAGCACGTCGTCTCCTGCCGGGGGAAGCCGTGCCCACCGACGATCGTCGGCGTCGGGATCGGCGGCGGAGCCGACATCGCGCTGAAGCTTGGAAAGAAGGCGATCCTGCGGGAGATCGGCTCGGCGCACCCCGAACCAGCCGTCGCCACGTTCGAGCGTGAACTGCTCGAGCTGGTCAACATGAGCGGCGTCGGTCCGATGGGCATCGGCGGAGAGACGACCTGTCTCGCGGTTCACGTCGAGGTCGCGCACCGACACCCAGCGTCCCTCCCGCTCGGGATCCTGATCCAGTGCTGGGCCAACCGGCGAGCCCGCGTCCGGCTGGCGGCCGACGGAACGATCGAGGTGAACTGATGAAGCGTGAACTGACCCTGCCGATCGACGAGACGACGGCCCGCGAGTTTCGCGTCGGAGACATCCTCTATCTGACCGGTCAGCTGTTCACCGCGCGCGACGAGGCCCACCGTCTGATGCTCGAAGCGCACGAGAAGGGGGAGTCGCTTCCGTTCGATCCGTCGCAGATGGCGCTTTTCCACTGCGGTCCGGTCGTCCGGAAATCAGACGACAGGTGGGAGGTCATCGCCGCTGGGCCGACGACGAGCATCCGAATGGAGCTGTTCGAGGATCGCTTCCTCGAGACCTTCCGCCCGACCATCGTGATCGGCAAGGGCGGGATGGGCGATCGAACGCAGTCCGCGCTGGAAAAGGTCGGCGCGGTCTATGCGCACTACACCGGCGGTGCCGGGGCGCTCGCCGCAGTGCGGATCAAGCGGGTGGAAGCCGTCCACTGGCTCGAGGAACTCGGGATGCCCGAGGCCGTTTGGATCTTCGCCATGCGCGACTTCGGCCCGCTGTTGGTCACGATGGACAGCGAGGGTGGGAACCTCTACAAACAGCTCGAGGCGACGATCGCCGAGAACATGAAGGCAGTCCTCGCCCGAATCGAGAAATGACGAGGGCGAAGTGAGGAGGAACGGTCAGCATGGGGGACGAGAAGAACCTGTCGGTCGAGGAACGGTTGGAGCGGGCGAAGCTCCCGGGGAAGAAGGCGCCCGGCATGCACGCGTTCTACCGCGGCAAGGTCGAGACGACGCTCAAGTGCGCGGTCACCAGTTTCGACGATTTCGGTATCTGGTACACGCCGGGCGTTGCTGCGCCATGCAAGGAGATCCAAGCCGATCCGTCCAAGGCGTTTGAATATACGAACAAGGCGAACGCGATCGCCGTCGTCTCAGACGGGTCGCGCGTCCTCGGGCTCGGCAACATCGGCCCAGTGGCTGCCCTGCCGGTGATGGAGGGCAAGTCGCTTCTGTTCAAGTACCTCGGCGGCGTCGACGCCTTCCCGATCGTCCTTGACACCCAGGACACTGAGGAGATCATCCAGGCGGTCAAGTGGATCGCCCCCGGTTTCGGCGGGATCAACCTCGAAGATTTCGCTAACCCGAAGTGCTTCACCATCCTCGACCGACTCCGAACGGAACTCGACATCCCCGTCTGGCACGACGACCAGCAGGGCACGGCGTCGATCACCCTCGCCGGTATCATCAACGCCGTCAAGCTGGTCGGCAAGGATCTCGACGAAGTCACCTACGCCGTTATCGGCACCGGTGCGGCGAACATCGCGCTCGTCCGCGTGTTGATCCGCACCGGCGTCCCTGCCGAGCACCTCATCCTCGTCGACAGCAAGGGGATCCTCCATCCTGGACGCGAGGACCTCGAAGCCAACAGGGCGAACAACCCCTACAAGTGGCAGTACGCAAACGAGACGAACGCCGAGCGGCGGACCGGCGGGCCGGCCGAAGCGATTGCCGAGGCCGACGTCTTGATCGCCGCCTCGAAGCCGGGGCCGGACACGATCAAGAAGGAATGGCTGACTGCGATGAACAAGGACGCCATCGCGTTCATCATGGCCAACCCAATCCCCGAGATCTGGCCGTGGGAGGCAAAGGAGGCCGGCGTGCGGATCGTCGGGACCGGCCGCTCCGACTTTCCGAATCAGATCAACAACTCGATCGGCTTCCCCGGGATCTTCCGCGGAACCCTCGACGTGTTCGCCACCACGATCACCGACGAGATGGCGATCGCCGCCGCGTACGCGATCGCCAAGACGGCCGAGGACAAGGGGCTCGAAGAGGAGTACATCGTCCCGACGATGATGGAGACCGAGGTCTTCATCAACGAGGCCGTTGCCGTCGGGATGAAGGCGGTCGAGCAGGGGATCGCCCGCAGACCGCTCTCCGAGGGCGAACTCCGGGCCGAAGCCGAGACGAAGATCCGCCACGCCCAGGCCGAGGTGAAGGCCCTG
>CBFCYU010000129.1:0-5270 GCA_965602415.1 uncultured bacterium
ACCGCACTCGGCCAGATCGGACACCGAATCACCTCAGCCTCTCTGCCAGCGCGCCAGACCGCCTGGCCCCCGCGGCGAAGACCATTCTATCTAGACCCGGAATCATCGACCAGGATCGAGACGGCCTGAAACGGGCGGGAGTGGAGTACACTCGCGCCTGAGGACAATCCGGCACGAGTGCAGAGAGCCCATGGCCGGCGACGCGCGGTGAACCGAAACGCGCCCGCGCGACGACAGACGAGCGCTGGTGACTGAAGCAATGCAAGAGGCATCATAGCGGACACAGATCTGGAGGTACCATGATTCATGACCTTCGTGCAACACTGAGCGGCCTGAATGTCGACTACGCCGACATTCGGTTCGACGAGGAACGGAAGACGAAGATCACCCTGAGCGGGAAGGACACGCAGCAAATCGCGACGTACGCGCCACGCGGAGGACACGTCCGTGTCTACGTTGGCGGGGGCAAGGCGATCGCCTCGTTCAGCCGCGTCGAGGACGCGCGGGCCATTGCTGAGAAGACAGCGGAAGCGGCCCGAGTCGTCGCGGCCCATCAATCGGAGCCGATCCGGCTCGCGGAAGCGCCCATCCTCCAGGCGCCCTTCCCGGCCTCGTCGGATCACGATCCGCGTCAAGCCAGTCTGTCCGACAAACACGATCTCCTCAGCCACTACAACCAGCTCGCCCTCAATGCGTCCGAGGTCCTGACGACCCAATTCATGTACGGGGACTCGTTCGCTCACCGCACGTTCGTCAACACCGAGGGGACCGCCGTCGAGTACGAGTACCTCATCGCACACATCCTGGGGATCCTCGTCGGCCGTCGCGGCGACACCGTGCAACGAGGCTACTTCGCCATCGGAGGATCGGGGGACTACAGCCGCCTCCTCGATCGGGAGGAGCTCCTAAGGCAGGCGATGGTCGAATTGGACGAACTCCTCGGCTCCAAGCCGGTTGAAGCCGGTGTCTTCCCCGTCGTGCTCGATCCGATCGGAGCGTCCATCTTCATCCACGAGGCGTTCGGTCATCGTTCGGAGGCGGACCTGATGCAGGACAACGCAGCGCTTCGCCAGCGAATGGCGCTTGGCTCCGTCATCGGATCCCCAATCCTGAACGTATCGGACGACCCGACGCTTCCCGATCGCAGCGGCTCGTACGCAGTCGACGACGAGGGCGTACTGGCGCGTCGGACACCGCTGATCGTGGACGGCCGGATCGCCGGGCGGCTTCATTCGCGTGAGACCGCGGCCGCGTTCGACGAGCAGATCACTGGGAACTGTCGGGCTTCGGACGCGGGATACGGCCCGATCATCCGCATGTCCAACACCATCATCGAGCAGGGAGATAGCTCGCTCGACGACATGGTCGCGTCGATCGATGACGGGCTCTACGTCGCCGGTGGGGGCGGCGGACAGGGCGGTATCGACTTCACCTTCGGATCGCGTTGGGCTCGTCGCATCCGCCATGGGAAGCTCGCGGAAATGGTCTCCGACGCCAACCTCTCCGGCAATCTGTTCACGGCGCTGAAAGGAATCTCGATGGTGGGAGACGATCTGCAGATGCTCGAATGCTGCGACTGCGGCAAGGGAAGCCCCGACGGAGTCCAGATGTTCACTCGGATCTGCGCCGGCGCGCCACACATCAAACTCGACTCAGCGACGATCGGAGGTATCTGATGCTTAAGATCCTGCAGCAAGCCAAGAAGGACGTCGATGAAGCGGAGGTCTACTGGCTCCGCGATGACTCCATGACCGCGTCGCTGGCCAACGGCAGGCTTGAGTACGTCCGACAGGGGAGCAGTTCGTCGGCCGCGCTTCGGGTCATTGCGGACGGACGGATCGGCGCGGCCTTCGGCGAGTCGCCGGAGCAGGAGGAGCTGCTGGGGGACGCCCACGCAGCGTCGGCCTTCGGGAGCGCAGCCGGCCACGGTTTCGCTGCGGAACAACCGAATAGGCTGGACTTTGCGTTCGACCCGCGCATTGCGGATCTCGAAGTAGGAGGCCTCGCCGACGCATGCCTCGGCATCGACGAGCGTATTCGACGCCTGGCCCCCGATGCGGAGCCAAGCATCCTGTGCGCAGCTGGGGTGAGGTCGTTGAGGATCGCGACCTCGGAGGGAGTCGATGCCGAAGAGCGTTCGACACGATTCGTGATCCGGGTCGTCATCCCGTTCGCGGATCGGGGGACCGATATCGGTGCCTACGGTCTCGCCCTCGGCCGTTCGATGTCGATCCCGACCGAGGAGTGGGTTGCCGACCTCGTCGAGCAGCGGAATCTCGGTGCACAACCCTCGCAGCCACCGGCCGGAAGGCTCCCGGTTCTGCTTTCGCCGCAGGTGTCCAACCTGCTGACGACCCCTCTGGCCGCGGGACTCGACGGGCATGCAATCGCTGACAAGACGTCCCCCCTGTGCGGGAAACTCGATGAACGGATCTTCAGCCATCTCCTGACGATTCGGGAGGACCCGGCGTGCGACGAGCTGTTCCAGCCCCGCTCGTTTGACGATGAAGGGATCGCCTGCCAACCACGGGCGCTGGTCGATGCAGGAGCGCTGATCGGGTACATCACCGACTTACGAAGCGCGCACAGACTGGACGATCGATCCACAGGCAACGCCGTTCGTCGGACGATGTTCAGCGAGAACATCGACGATGCGCCCGTCCCGAGCCTCCTGGGTGCGATCATCGAGCCCGGGGAGACGCCGTTCCGCGATCTGATGGCCGGGATCGACAACGGGCTCCTCGTGACGTACATCCGCGGGCTGCACTCGGGCAACATCGCGCAGGGCATCTTCTCGGTTCAGGTCGACGGCTTTCACATCGTCGGCGGGCGAATCGCCGGGTATCTCAGCAAGACGATGATCTCGGGGAACATCTACGAGGATTTCCAAGCAATCCGCGGGCTGAGCCTCGAATCGGAGCCGACCGCCCAAGGATCGCTCTCCGTTTCGGGCATGGCGCCGTATGTGCTGCTCGACTCCGTTCAGGTCACCGTGGGGTAGGTGCAGGCCGCGCCGTCCCGCTGGGCGATGCCTTTGCGGCGATCGCTTGGCTCCGGTAGAGTGGTTCGATACTCGATACCGTCTGCACCGGAGGGCCCGATGGACGTCACGCTCCGCGAGATCACGATGGAGAGCTTCCGCGAGTGCATCAGGCTCGAGGTCGCCGAAGATCAGAAGGGCTTCGTGGCGTCGAACGTCTTCTCCCTCGCGGAGGCGAAGGTGGACCGCGTCTCCAATCCCCTCACCATCTACGCCGACGACCGGCTGGTCGGGTTCATCATGTACGACTTCGAGCCGAAGGAGGACCGCGGGTACATCAGCCGCCTGATGATCGACGCACGCTTTCAGGGAAACAGCTACGGCCGGGCCGCGATGAGCCTGGTCGTCGATCGACTGAAGGAGATCCCGGAATGCCGGGAGATCCAGACCTCGTTCGAGCCGACCAATGCCGCCGCCGAGCGCCTCTACGCGAGCTTCGGCTTCGAACGGACCGAGGAGACTGTTGACGGCGAGATCGTCGTCAGGATGAAGCTCACAGGGCAAACGTCATAATGGAAGCGGATTCGGATCGCACGACAGGAGGTGCGCTGATGTCGCTACAGGAATACGAGACCGATACGATCCAGACGTCGGGCAACGAGCTGGAGATCACGTTCCTCGGCCACGGATCTTTGCTGTTCACGTACAGAGAGAAGAGGATCTACGTCGACCCGTTCAGTCGGGTCGCCGACTACTCGACGCTGCCGAAGGCGGACGTCGTTCTGATCACGCACGAGCATCGTGACCATCTCGACCCCGAGGCGTTGGCCCACATTCGGACCGACGCGACCGACGTGATCTGCACCGAATGCTGCGAGGGACAGATCGAGGGCGGCACGGTGATGCGAAACGGCGACGTCACCATCGTGCAGGGGTTGGGCATCGAGACGATCCCCGCCTACAACGTGATCCACAAGCGGGAGAGCGGAGATCCGTTCCATCCGTGCGGAGACGGAAATGGCTACGTCGTCACGTTCGGCGATCTACGCGTCCTCGTCGCGGGCGACACGGAGAACACCCCGGAGCTGAAGGCACAGTCCGACATCGACGTCGCGTTCTTACCGATGAACCTGCCGTACACGATGACGCCCGAGATGGTCGCCGACGTCGCGTTGGTGATGAAGCCGCGCATCCTCTACCCGTACCACTTCGGGAGCACCGACACCACTCAGTTGACGAGTCTCCTGAAGGATCACCCGGAGATCGAGGTTCGAATCCGGAACCTGGCGTAGCAGTGCAATGCACGGGCGGCAATCTCGCTACTCGAGGATGAACCCCACCGGCAACGGGAGATCCTCCGGGCAAATGGGGCCGCGTTCGTTCCCTGAGAATGTGTTGCCGGCCCCGCCGATGTGACCGAAGAAGGCGTCGACGTCCGTCCCGTCGAACCCACAGAGCGTGATCCCCCAATGGCCGTTGTCCTCGATCACGTTGCCGATCAGACGGAGCGTCCCCTCGCCCGCCGCAGATGGAACCCGATCCAGCCGAATCCCGTTCGCGTAGTTGCCCCGAATGGTGTTTCCCGTGAGGACGTTGTACGTCGTGTTTGAGACGACAACCGCTTCAAAGCAGCTCTCCAGGGTGCACCCTTGCACCACGTTGGTCCCCAATCCACCGACGAGGATCGCTGTGCCAAGCCGGCTGAATTCACACTGCACGAACATCGTGACCCCTGACCCGACGACCGACACTCCGACCCCCTGGCTGCCGCTCCGGAAGACTGTGCTGAGAATCGACACCGCATCGGTGTTGAACGCCACGATCTGGATTCCGGTTTCGGATGCGCTGATCGAGCAGTCCAAGATCGTGCAGGAGCTGTTCAAGATGTCCATCGCCACGGTCGCCATCCGAATCCTCAGGCCTTGGATCGTGACGGTCTCCGTTCGGTCGATGGCAATGGCCGGTCGATCCGTGTCCTCCGGCTCGAGAAAGACGCCCTCTCGACCCAAGAGCATGAGCGGCCGATCGATCGTCAGATTCTCGTGATAGGTTCCCGGCCGGATGACGATCACGCCTCCGTCCTCCGCCGCGTCGATCGCGTCCTGGATCTGCGGGAAATCGCCGTCCGTCGCAGAGACAACCAGCGAATGAGTGCTCCCGAGCGCCATCGGGCTCAGCATCAGCAGGATCGAGACGACCAGCGAAATGAAATGAAACGACTTGCTTATCGTAATTTCACCTCGCGTGGAGTATACAACATCCATTCATTCGTCCCGGGCAGATCCATCTA
>CBFCYU010000130.1:0-5267 GCA_965602415.1 uncultured bacterium
AGGTATGGATCCTCGAGTTCGAGACGGACTAGACGAGTCAGGGTCTTGCGTCAACCGTCTTGCTGTCCGTTTCGCAATCGCTCGTACTCTCGCCGAACGAGGATCTCTTCCGGCCCGATGAGGGCCGAGAAGAACCTGGCGAGGAGCGCACGAAGGACGAACAGAACAGGGTAAGCAGCGACGAACAGGGCGAGCACAAGACGCGACCGCGTTCCGATGAACAACAGCCCTGGAAGAAGAAACAACAGGTTCAGCGGAAGGGACTTGCGCAGCCAGATTCGCCTCCGAACGTGTCTCTCGGCCCGGGCGAAGAGCGCCTCGTCTCCGACGAGCTCCCGCCCCGACGTGACCATACCGCGGTCCCCACGGATCCGCGCCCTCTGATCCTGCTGCAGTTCCCCCAGTAAGGAGATCCTCTTCTTCGGCTTCACGTGCCCTCCACGATGCAGCGGGATTCGATTGCCGGGCGAACGATGCCGGCTTCAGGAATCGGTCCTCTGCGGGGGCCGCTCCGACTCAAGCATAGGGAGTGAGTCCCAGTTCACTGATGGTGATGGCGGTTGGTTCGCCGGTGTCCGGGTCCCACCCGAGCTCGGCGTACGCCCCGGCGAGGAGCGCTGCTCCGGTGCTCTTCCCGTGCCGAAGCCCGAGGGGAAGGCATCCCGCCTCAAAGAAGCTCTCGTCCGGCTCGACGACGAAGATGAAATCCCCGTCCCAATCCTTGGCCGAGCTCTCGTACGTCGGGCCCTCGGTGAGGAGTCTCGAGAGCTCGACGATCCACTCGTCAGACGGGAATCGAAACGACATCGCGACCTCCTCGGCCTTCCCGTGATGTGAGGCGGAGGATCGGACGATTCGCCGGGGTTCGCAACCGGAGGGCGGTGAAGCCGGGCCCCGCGGTGCCTACTCCTCGGCCTCGTCGAGCGCCCCCTCGATCTCCTCGGCGAGGTTCTCGATCTCGTCGCAGAGGTCGTCCAGCTCCCCCTGAAGGTGCGACAAGCGCTCGATCAGTGGACGAACCTTCTCGATCAGGTCCTTCTTGGAGACGAAAGCCATCGGTCCCTCCTTCCTTGGTTCGACAGGTTCGGTCTGATTCTAGTCGAGAGATGCGCGGAGACAAGTGGGTACGATGGCCGTGGAGGAACGATGCGGATTCATCCCACGGAACTCGCCGAACGAGTTGAAACGTTGACCGGAATGCGCTCGTCCTGTCAGCTCTGTCCGAACGCTTGCGCCGTCAATCGGCGCTCCGGAGAGCTCGGGCGCTGCGGTACCGGTGCCTCGGCGAGAGTCGCCAGCTTCGGACCGCACTTCGGGGAGGAACGGCCGCTCGTCGGGCGGTCGGGGTCGGGGACGGTCTTCTTCTCCGGCTGCAACCTCGCGTGCCTCTTCTGTCAGAACTGGCGGATCAGCCAGGAGCGGGAAGGGGCAGACGTCTCGGACGAGGACCTGGCGGGGGTCTTCTTGCGGATCCAGGAGACGGGATGCCACAACCTCAACCTGGTGACGCCGACCCCGCATACCGCGTCGATCGTCCGCGCCCTGGCGATTGCGATCGAGGAGGGGTTGGCGCTTCCGATCGTCTGGAACTGCGGCGGGTACGAGTCGATCGAGGTTCTCCGATGCCTCGACGGGATCGTCGACGTGTACATGCCGGACCTGAAGTACGGCGACGACGACGTCGCGAAGCGGCTGTCCGACGCCCCGGACTACGTCGATCGATCGCGGGCGGCGGTGCGCGAGATGCATCGTCAAGTCGGCGATCTCGTGGTCGATGGCGATGGGATCGCGCGCCGCGGCTTGCTCGTCCGCCATCTGGTCCTCCCGGAGGGGCTCGCCGGGACGGAGAGCGTGATGCGGTTCCTCGCCGAGGAGATCTCACAAAACACCTACGTCAACGTGATGGACCAGTACCGGCCGTGTCATCGGGCTGCCAAGGTGCCGGCGTTGCGCCGGCGAGTTACGCCGACGGAATACGATGAGGCGATGAGGCGCGCAAGGGAAGCGGGACTCCAGCAACTCGCGTAGGACGGAGCTCGCACCGCAGCACGGTCCCGGTGTTTCAATCGATTCTCGACAACGACATCCGGACGCGGGGCGACGATCCTCCGGGGCTCCTAGTGCACCGTGAGCAGGACGGCGTACGAAGCCCAGGGAAACCTGGGCTTGTACGAGCAAGAAGTGGAGTGATCGATGCATCGCTCCGTTCTTGCGTCTGGTGACGTATCAGGCTCGACTAGTGGGCCACGAGGAGAACCAGGATCAGGCCCGTCTCGTCCGTCATCGACTCCAGCGCTTTGCCGATCAGGGCCGGCGACCCGGCCCCGTCCCAACACATCGCATGGCCGGGCGTCGAGGAAGAGACGAGAAGATCGCCTGGCTCGATTGGGCCTCCTTCGTCGGTGACCTTCACCGGGACGATGCCGACGAGCGCAAGGAGTGCGCGTTCTCCTCTGCTGACGTCCATTCCGAGTACGACACCCGGATTCGACGCGACGACGCCGGCGACATAGGACGAGTTGGCCCGCTGCGATCGTCGATACGCGCCGGGGTTGGATGGATCGAGTGCAAGGACATCGCCGGCTTCGACCGGCTCCGAAATGGTCACCCATTCGGCGACGTCGGCGAGGTTGGTCACGAAGAGCGGCGCAGTGAACGTGCCGTCGGAGAGGACGTCTCCGCTCGCATCGACTCGGAACGCGGCCGCGGTCTGCGTGCCCGGTTCGAGGCCGGTGCCGCAGATCGCGAAGTCGTACGGATTCTCGTCGGGGTCGTCGTTGGGGATGGTGATCGTCGCCGTCCGTAGACCCGGCGTACTGGGGGCGAACCGGACGGTGAACGTGCACGTGCCTCCGTCGTCTGCGATCGGCGTGGACGGCTGAACGGTCACGGTGAAGTCGACCGCGTGACCGCCGGTGACCTGCACGCACGGCGAGCCGGTGAGCGACAACTCGGCTGTGCCAGAATTGCAGATGGTGAAGGTCCTGTCTACGTGCTCAGCGTCAACGAACGCTTCCCCGAAATCGGTTCCGTCGTTGGCGGAGGGTTCGGTGTCACCGTCCGGGATGCTCTGCCCGCTGCCCTGGACGCCGATCTCGCAGAGCGTGCCCGTCCCCTGGATCGCGAAGTCGTAGGGATCCTTGAAGGGGTCGTTGCTCGGAATGATGATTGTGGCGGTGCGTAGTCCGGCTGCGGCGGGGGCGAATTCGATGCTGAATGTGGTCGACTCGGAGTATCCGAGCGACGTAGTCGATGGCTGGCTGGTCACCAGGAACTCGGGCGCATTGTCTCCCGTGACCTGAATCATAGGCAGTCCGGTGAGCTTGAGGGTGCCCGTTGGCTCGAGATCCGCCCCCCCGATATTCCGAATGATGAATGTGTTCTCAACCTGTGCACCGACAGGCACGGAGAGGAAGTCCGTACCCAACGAAGAATCTGGATCTGTGCTCCCATCCTCGATCACGATGGGGCCTATCTCTTCACAGTACACCTCCATGTCCGGAGGCTCGCCCAGACGCGCGACGAACGCGTCTACGCCGCCTTGGTGGGCCTGAATCGGCACACCCCAGGTCGCATCGCTGTCGCCAACGACCGCGACTCTCGCATCTGCATCGACCGCCACGCCCGTGCCTCCGTCGTGGCCCGCTCCGCCGAGAAAACCGTTCCACTGGACGGTACCGTGAGTGTATAGGTCGGCGACGAACGCGTCTTCGCCTGCTTCATGCTGTGGGAACGGGCTTCCCCATGTTGCGTCGCTCGCACCAACCACATACACGTTCCCGAATCCGGTTGCGTCGGCCGTCACGGCGAGACCGTGGTCCAGACCGGACGCGCCGAAGAACGAATTCCACTGCGGTATCGCATCGCCATACCAACGCGACCAGAGCTCAACTGCGAAGGCGTCGAAACCTCCCGAGTAGGATCGAATCGGCGTGCCCCACGTTGCGTTGCTCTCTCCAACGACGAAGAGGAGTTCGTTTCCGAGTGCGTCTTCGCAGGCGATCACGTCGTGGCCGATGTCTTCTCCGGGTCCACCGAGGAACCTGTTCGTAACTAATGACAAGTGCTGACCGCTAAGACATGTGATGAACACATCGGAACCGCCTTGGTGGGCTTGGCCTGTATGCCACCACGTAGCGTCGCTGTCCCCGACGATCCACGTTGCCCCGAATTCGTCAATCGTCACGCCGCGACCGTGGTCGTCTCCCGGTCCACCAAGAAACGTGATCGAGAAAGGCCACCCATCCCCAAACACGCAAGACACAAACGCGTCCGTGCCTCCCTGGTAAGGGCGCCCAACAGGCGCAGCAGACCACGCTGCATCGCTGTCCCCGACGACGAGAATCCCAATCCCGGCATCGAACGCCACGCCCCATCCGGCATCGCTTCCCGGTCCACCGAGAAACGAGTTCCACAGGAGTTCGCCATCACTGTTCAACTTGGCGACGAACGCGTCGGAGTCCCCTCCCTGATACGGGCAAGCCGGTGTGCCCCAGGTCGCGGCGCTGGAGCCGACAACGTAGAGATTCCCGCTCCCGTCAAACGCCACACTGCGGGCCTCGTCGAGGGCCTCCCCTCCCAGGAAGGTGCTCCACAGGAGTTCGCCATCACCATTCAACTTGGCGACGAACGAGTCGGAGTCTCCTCCCTGATGAGGGCGGATTGGCGTGCCCCAGGTTGCGGTGCTGGAGCCGACGACGTAGAGGTTCCCGGTAGCATCCACGGCCACGTCATGGCTGCAATCGGTTCCAGCTCCGCCGAGAAACGTATTCCAGACGATGGCCGGATCGATGATCAGCGGACGGCCGGGGTCGTAGTCCCCAACGGCGAGGTCGACCTCGTGCTCGCTCAAGACGCGGAAGGCGACCTCCACCGGAACCCGTTTCCCTTCGATCTCCTGCCACGCCACCGGGGCATTCTCCCGCAGAGTGCCCGTGGCGAAGACGAGGACGAGGCGTCCGCCGCCGTCGATCAAGACGGGCACGTTGTAGCGCAGCCGGATCCGTCCGACAGTGGCCCCGGGTGCGATCCGATAGGTAGTCTTGACGATCCCTTCGATCGCTGCCTCGTACACCACCGAGATGCCGTCCCACAGGTCGGGATAGGTGACCGTGTCGAGCGGCTGCGCCCGTCCGTCGGGCGACGGTGCGGTGCTCGAGCGAAACTCGCCTCCGGTCGCCCCGACGAACTCCAGCTTCAACGCGTGATCCCCTCCGGCGACAATCACTGCGTCCGGCCCGAACGCGAGCACGTGCCCGCCGTGGGTG
>CBFCYU010000131.1:0-5239 GCA_965602415.1 uncultured bacterium
TGATCAGCGGCCGGGTCAGTCGGTCGGGGGCCTGGATGTAGGTGTGGCCGAACCGGCCCTTGACGCAGGTCGAGGCGAAGTTGGGAACCGCGTCCGAGCCGGTGACATTGACGATCCGGCCGTCGTGGACCCAGAGATCGAGTTGGCAGCCGACGCCGCAGTACGAGCAGGTCGTCTGTGTCTTCTCCAATTCCCAGCTTCGCGGCGGCCGGGCGTCGAGCTTCTCTCGGATCGCGCCGGTCGGGCAAAGCTGAACGCACTCGCCGCAGCCGTCGCAGTCCGATGCCTCCCACCCGTGAGGACCGGCAGTTACGACCGCGCTGAGGCCGCGATGGGCGTAGCTGAGGATCTCCTTCCCCTGGATCTCGTCGCACGCCTTGATGCAACGCTCGCAGAGGATGCACTTGCTCGCGTCGTAGACAAGGACCGGCGACGACGCGTCCTCCTCCGGGAAGTCCTGCGCCGGAGACGCGTAGCGGCGCGTTCGCTTGTCGAGGCCGTAGCGGTAGGCGAGGTCCTGGAGTTCGCAGTGCCCGGCCGATTCGCAGACGAGGCAGTCGCAGTTGTGCTCCGCAAGGAGCAGTTCGATCAGCGATCGGCGGTCGGCTTCGAGTTCGTCGTCGAACGCAGTGATCGCCAGTCCGTCCGCGACTTGGAGCGTGCAAGCGGTTGTCGTGCCCGGTCTCCCCTCGATCTTGACGAGGCAGAGGCGGCAGCCTCCGGGCGGGGACAGAGGCGGGTGATACCAGAGGCCCGGGATGTCGACGCCGCTCCGTTGGGCGACGGCGATAACGTTCGCGCCCCTCTCGGCCTCGACCCTTCGATCGTCGATGGTGAACGCGACGCGTTCGGTCATGATCCCACCGCCCGAGTCACGGCACCGAACGCGCAGACCTTGAAGCACGCGCCGCATCGGCTGCAGAGCACCTGATCGATCACGTACGGCGGCTCGCCGGGCGTCCCCTGCGCCGCGCCGGTCGGACAGACCTTCGCGCATTGGTCGCAGGCCTTGCACGCCTCCGGATCGATCGTGTAAGGGGGGGCGAGGGCCTCACAGACCCCGGACGGGCAGATCCGATCCTCGATGTGAGCGAGATACTCGTCTTCGAAGTAGCGGAGGGTCGACAGGACCGGATTGGGCGCCGTCTGCCCGAGCCCGCAGAGTGCGCTCGACTTCACCAAGTCGGCCAGCTCTCTCAATCGATCGAGATCATCGAGGGCCCCTTCCCCCTCGGTGATCCGGACGAGGATGTCTCGCATCGTCGGGATCCCGACGCGACACGGAAGGCACTTCCCGCACGACTCGCTCGCCGTGAAGTCGAGGAAGAAGCGGGCGACGTTGACCATGCAGGCCGTGTCGTCGAGGACGATCACGCCGCCGGAGCCCATGATGGCACCGTACTCGGTCAGCGACTCGTAGTCGATCGGTACGTCGAGGAGCTCCGCCGGGAGGCAGCCCCCGGACGGTCCGCCGATCTGTATCGCCTTGAGGTGTCTCCCCGACGGGACGCCGCCGCCGATGTCGAAGACGAGCTCCCGAAGGGTCGTCCCGATCGGAACCTCCACGAGGCCGGTGTTGCGAATGTGTCCAGCGAGGGCGAAGACCTTGGTCCCCTTGCTCGACTCGGTGCCGACGGAAGCGTATGCCGCCGGCCCGTTCCGAAGGACCACGGGCACGTTGGCGAGGGTCTCGACGTTGTTGATGTTCGTCGGACGGCCCCACAGACCGGACTCCGCCGGGAAGGGCGGTCGGGGGCGCGGCGTCCCGCGCTTCCCTTCGATCGAGGCAAGAAGCGCCGTCTCTTCGCCACAGACGAACGCACCGGCGCCGATGCGGAGGTCGATGTCGAAATTGAATCCAGTGCCGAGGATGTCGCTTCCCAACCATCCGTGGTCGCGGGCCTGCTGAACGGCGGTCTTCAGCCGGGAGATGGCTAGCGGGTACTCTGCGCGCACATAGACGTAGCCGTGCGCGGCGCCGATCGCCCGTGCGGCGATCGCCATCCCTTCGATCACGGCGTGCGGATCGCCCTCGAGGATGGCCCGGTCCATGAACGCGCCGGGGTCTCCCTCGTCGGCGTTGCAGACGACGTACTTGATCTCCCCCAGTGCGTCGCGAGTGAATCGCCACTTCCGGCCGGTGGGGAATCCGGCCCCGCCGCGTCCGCGCAGTCCTGACTCGACCACGGTCTCGATGATCTGCTCGGGGGACATTTCGGTCAGGGCTTTCTTCAGTGCCTCGTATCCGCCGCGGGCTGCATAGGACTCGATCCTCTCGGGGTCGATGACGCCGGAGTTCGCCAGGACGTGCTTTCGTTGATGCGCGAAGAACGGGATGCTCGAAGGAGATTCGTGGTCCTCCGCCCACAGGAGCCGACGGACGACGCGGTCCTCTATGAGGTGATCGCGAACGATCTCCTCGGCGTCTTCGGGGAGGACCTGCGTGTAGAGGACGTCGTCGGGCATGATGCGCAGGACGGGGCCCTGGGCGCAAGGGCCCATGCAGCCGGTCTCGACCAGGAGGACCTTGTCCTGCAACCCGAGCTCGGCGACCGCGGCGGCCAGCCTTCGATGCAGCTCGACCGCACCCGCCGATCGACAGGCCGTTCCGGAGCAAACGAGCACTTCCCGCGTGCTCATCCCGTGCGCTCCTCTCTCTCCGCGTACGTTTGCAGGATGTCGAGGACCTTCTCCGGTGTCAGTCCTCCGTGAACATCGTCATCGATCATCATCACCGGTGCGAGACTGCAGGTTCCGAGACAGCGGACGACACCGAGGGTGAACAGACCGTCCTCCGTCGTGCCGCCGACCGGGACGGCCAGGTGGTCCTGGAGCGTTGCCAGGATCTTGTCCGCGCCCAGAACGTGGCAGGCGGTTCCGAGGCAAAGGCGGATCGTGTACCGGCCGGCCGGGTGCGTCCGGAACAGATGATAGAACGTGACGACGCCGTGGACCCGCCCGATGGACACGCCCAACGTCTCGGCGATCCGTTCCTGTAGGTCCTCCGGGACGTACCCCAGATCCTCCTGGACGAGCTGAAGAGCCTGGATCAGCTCCTCGGGACGCCCTGCGTACGCCTCGATCCGCTCCGTGACAGATGACGTAGACATGGGTCCCGGTCGCCTAGAAGAGACCGGTGATCTCCCCGTTCTCATCGATGTCGATGTTCATGAACGCCGGATGGGTGGCGAGACCGGGCATCGTGCTCATCGTTCCGATCAGCGGATAGATGAAGCCCGCACCGACGCTCGCACGCACCTCGCGGACCGGAACGGTGAATCCGGTCGGCGCACCCTTCAACGCCGGATCGTGCGACAACGAAAGGTGGGTCTTCGCCATGCAGATCGGGAGCTTCCCGAAGCCGGCGCGCTCGTAGTCCTCGATTTGCTTCTCGGCGAGCGGCTCGTAGGAGACGCCGTCCGCGCCGTAGATGTCGATCGCGATCTTCTCGATTTTCTGCTTGATCGACCATTCAAGCGGGTAGAGAAACTCGAAGTTCGACGGCTTCTCGCACGCCGCGACGACCGCCTCGGCCAGCTTCGCCGCCCCCGCTCCACCGTCGGCCCAATGCGTCGTCACCACCGAATCCTCGGCGCCCTCGCCGACCGCGTATTCGCGGATCATCTCCAGTTCCGCCGGGGTGTCGTCTTTGAAGGCATTGACCGCAACGACGACCGGGATCCCGAATTTGAGCGCGTTCTTGATGTGCACACCCAAGTTGCACAGCCCTTTCTCGAGGAGTGGGAGGTTCTCCCTCGTGTAGGCTTCGTCGAGCGGGGCGCCCGGCTTGACCGCGGGCCCGCCGCCGTGCATCTTGAGCGCGCGGACCGTCGCCACGAGGACAACGGCGTTCGGGATCAGCCCCGAGTAGCGGCACTTGATATCGAAGAATTTCTCCATTCCGATGTCGGCGCCGAATCCGCTCTCGGTGACGACGTAGTCACCGAGTTTGACCGCGATCCTGTCGGCAATGATCGAGCTGTTGCCGTGGGCGATGTTCGCGAACGGGCCGGCGTGAACAAACGCCGGCTGGCCCTCGAGTGTCTGCATCAGCGTCGGCATGAGGGCTTCCTTCATCAAGACCGCCACTGCGCCGGCGACGCCGAGCTGCTCGACGGTCACCGGCTCGCCCTTCTTGTCGAGGCCGACGACCATCTTCCCGAACCGCTCGCGCATGTCCTTGAGTGACGTGGCCAGCGCGAGGACAGCCATGATCTCCGAGGCGACCGTGATGTCGAAGCCGGTCTTCCGCGGGAAGACGGGACTCGGCGAGCCGTCCTTCAGCTTGTCATCGTTGAAGCCAACCTCGATCTCACGCAGCGACCGATCGCAGATGTCGACGACGCGGCGCCAAGTGATCGTCTCCGGATCGATGTCGAGACGCTTGATGCCGCGTTTGGCGAGCGCTTCGTCGCTCTGGCGGCTCTCGTGGAACAGACGCGTGTCGAGCGCCGCCGCGACGAGGTTGTGCGCCACGGTGATCGCGTGGATGTCGCCGGTCATGTGGAGATTGAAGTCCTCCATCGGGACAACCTGCGAATAGCCGCCGCCCGCGGCGCCACCCTTGATGTTGAACGTCGGCCCCATGCTCGGCTGGCGGATGCAGCAGATCACGTTCTTTCCGAGCACTGTGCCGAGGGCTTGGGTCAGGCCGACCATCGTCGTCGACTTCCCTTCGCCGAGGGGCGTCGGCGTGATCGCGGTCACGTCGATGTACTTCCCGCTAGGTCGATCGGCGAGCCGGTCGAGGATCGAGAGCTTGACCTTCGCCTTCAGCTTCCCGTGGGGATCGAGCTCGTCTTCGAGGATACCGAGCTTCTCCGCAATCTGCGTGATCGCTTTCGGCTCCGCCGCCTGCGCGATTTCAAGATCGGATGGGACTCTGCCTGCCACACTGCCTCCTTGCTCCTCGCTTGTTCGCTCTTCCTCAGCCCGTCCACCTACGTCAGGCGTACATGACCTCTTTCAGTTTCAGTGCGGCGCGTTTCTTGTCGATGTGCTCGATCATCAGCCGTGCGGCCGCGATCGGATCCGGCTCAAACGCGAACTTGCCGCCGACGTCTTGCTCCATCTCGTCGGTGACATACCGGGTGAGGTTCTCGGATCCCTCGATCGGGAACGGCATGCCGAGTGTCGTGAACACGCCGGAGGCAGCGAAGTAGAACCCGATCGAGACGGCCTTCTCGCTCATCCACTCCGGCGCCGCGCCGGCAACCGGGAGATCGGAGATGTCGTCCCC
>CBFCYU010000132.1:0-5227 GCA_965602415.1 uncultured bacterium
AGCTATTCGCCGATGACGTGTGGCAGCGATACGGGCCGGGACGCGATCCGCGATGCGCAAACTGCATGATGCACTCGTCGTTTGAAGGAGCGAGCATCTTCGACGCTCTGCGCAAGCCGAGGGCACTCGTGCGATTGGCCCGAGGAGCGTGGGGACGATGATCCTCGTGACCACCTGCTTCGCGACCGAAGCAAGATGGATCGGCCGTAGACCCGGCGTTCACGTCGTCCGAACGGCCATCGGGGAGCGCTCCCGCGAGACGATGGACGAACTCGACCACGAGTCAGCCGAGGCGTCCCTTCTCATCGCAACGGGGTTCTCCGGCGGGATCGACTCGCGGATCCGCAGAGGGGATCTCTTCCTCGCACGGCTCGTCCGCCACCGAGGCGAGGAGATCCGCGTCGACCCGGAGCTCCTGCAACGGGCGCGGAGCGCGCTCGGCGGCGGATCGGTCGAACTGCATGTCGGCCCTTGCGAGTCCGTCGATCACGTTCTCCAGCCGGACGAGAAGCGAGCGCTGGTGGCGGACGGTGTGGCGGCCATCGACATGGAGAGCGGCCCGCTCGCCCGATGGGCGGTGAACCGAGGGATCCCGTTCCTGGCGCTGCGCGCCATTCTCGATCCGGTGGGGGCGGACCTGCCATTCTCCGCGGACCGCCCGTTGTGGACCTCGATCCTTCACCACCCTGTCGCGGCGTCCCGCGTGGCACGCGACGCGATCGCCGCCGGACGCGTGCTCGGAACGGCCGTCGACACCCTCATCGACACGTTCGCCGGGAGGTCCAATGCGTAGCCCCACAGCGGCGAAGCAATCCACCACAGTGCTCGATGTCGACCGCACAATCCGTGCCGCGATCGACCATCTCCTCTCGCTGCAATCCGAGGCCGGGTACTGGTGGGCGGAGCTCGAGTCGAACGTCACGATCACCGCCGAACACATCTTTCTACGCCACGTCCTCGGGAATCCCGATCCTCGGGAATCCCGCGACGCCGCGAACTTCATCCTGTCGCAGCAGCGCGAAGACGGGACGTGGGTCAATGGGTACGACGGTCCGCCCGAGCTGTCGACGACGGTCGAGGCGTACCTCGCGCTCAAGATGGCCGGGATCTCTCCCGACGTGCCCGAGATGGCGAAAGCGAGGGCGTTCATCCTCTCCCGCGGTGGGGTGGAGAACGTTCGCGTGTTCACCAAGATCTGGCTAGCGATGATGGGCGAGTGGGACTGGCGGGGCGTGCCGGTCCTCCCGCCCGAGTTCGTCCTCCTGCCACATTGGTGCCCGATCAGCATCTACTCGTTCGCCTGCTGGGCCCGCCAGACGATCGTGCCGATGTCGATCCTCATGGATGCGAAGCCGGTCGTTCGCGTCTCGCAAGACGCGCGGCTCGACGAGTTGTTTCTCCGCGGGCGACAGAACGCCGACCTGTCGATCAGACCGGCGAAGGCGACATGGCGCGCTCGCGGCTTCCTCTTTCTCGATCGGGTCCTCCGCCTGCACGAGCGACTCCCGTGGAAGCCGCTGCGCCGCCGCGCGCTCGCCCGAGCCGAAGCGTGGATCCTGGAACGGCAGGAGGCGGACGGCTCGTGGGGCGGGATCCAGCCTCCGTGGGTCTACTCCCTGATCGCGCTCAAGCTGCGCGGACACACCATCGACGGCGACGGGCCTCTGGCAAAGGGATTCGCCGGGCTCTACGGGGAGAGGGGGTTCGCGATTCAGGAGAACGAGACGTTTCATCTCCAGTCCTGCCTGTCTCCGGTTTGGGACGCGGGGCTTGCCCTGATGGCGCTTCAGGACGCCGGCATTCCGCCCGACCATCCGGCGATCGTCCGCGTCGCTCGATGGCTCCTCGACGAACAGGTCCTCACCGGCGGGGACTGGCAAATCCACTGCGACGCCCGACCCGGCGGTTGGGCGTTCGAATTTGCGAACGACGTCTATCCGGACACCGACGACACGGCGGTCGTGATGATGGGACTCCGCGGCGTCAGCGAAAACGGGCCGCGCGTGCAGGATGCACTGGCACGGGGGGAGGAATGGCTCCTCGGCATGCAGAGCCGAAACGGTGGCTGGGGCGCGTTCGACCGGAACAACACCCAGACGTGGACACGGCAGATCCCGTTTTGCGACTTCGGCGAGGTGATCGATCCTCCGTCGGCTGACGTAACGGGACACGTCATCGAATGCCTCGGTCGGCTCGGCCGCAGGATCGGGGAGCGCGCCGTTGATCGAGCCGTCGCCTACCTGAAACGCGAGCAGGATCCCGATGGCGCTTGGTTCGGCCGCTGGGGTGTCAACCTGACCTACGGAATCGGGAGCGTCCTCCCCGGACTCGAGGCGGTCGGTGAGGACATGAAGTCCCCGTATGTCCGGCGGGCCGCCAACTGGCTGATCGCGCATCAAGACGACGGCGGCGGGTGGGGTGAACGGATCGAGGGGTACTACGATCCGGCCTGGCGAGGTCGCGGGCCGTCGACGGCGTCGCAGACAGCATGGGCCCTACTTGCTCTCATTGCGGCCGGGGACGTCGAGCACCCAGCGACACGCAGAGGGATCGAGTACCTCGCGCGGACGCAGACCGACTCGGGCGGCTGGGACGAGCCGCAGTTCACCGGAACGGGATTCCCGACCGACTTCATGATCCGCTACCACCTCTACCGGGACGTCTTCCCGCTGATGGCGCTCGGCCGCTATCGCCACGCGTTGAAGGAGGTGAAATGAGCATCGTCAAGGCGAAGGTCCTCGGCTTCTGCGGCGGGGTTCGCCGCGCCGTGCAGATGATCGAGACCGAACTCGCGAAACGCGGTCCGCTGCACACGCTCGGTGCGATCGTTCACAACGCCCACGTCGTCGCTGCTCTCGCCGCGAAGGGCGCAAGAATGGCGACCAATCTCGACGAGGTCCCCGAGCAAGGGACAGTCGCGATCACCGCCCACGGCGCCGGCGAGGCGGTCTTCGCCGAAATCGAACGCCGAGGGCTGCAGCTCGTCGACACGACCTGTCCCATCGTCCGCCGCGCTCAGGAGACGGCGGCACAACTGGTGGAAGAGGGATTCACCGTCGTTCTCTACGGGGAAGCCGAGCATCCCGAAGTGCGAGGGATCCTCTCGTGGACGCGCGGACAGGGGATGGCAACGCAGTCGCCAGACGTGGAGATCCCGATCGGCAAGCGCGGGATCGCCCTCATCGCGCAGACGACGAAGAACCCGACGCGGTTCGCCGGGTTCGCTCAGACGCTCGTTCGGCGGTTCACTGGGGCTGCGCCGGAGATCCGGATCATCGACACCACGTGCCCGGAGACCGGCCGGCGCTACCAGGCGGCGAAGGAGCTCGCCGACTCGGTCGAAGCGCTGATCGTGGTCGGGAGCCGCACGTCTGCGAACACGCGCAAGCTGGCCGAGACCTGTCGCGAAACGGAGATCCGCACGTACCACATCGAGTCCGCCGACGAGATCGACGACGACTGGCTGAGCGGGACGAGCCGATTCGGCGTCACGGCCGGAGCCTCGACGCCGGACGACGTGATCAACGCCGTCGTTCGACGGCTGCAGGACGCCGGAACCCGCGAACAGGTGGCGCAGGTGAGCGAACAGAAAATCCGGAGGTAGGAAAGGAACATGAAAACACCGATGGAAGAGCAAATCGGAATGAAACTCCACCGATGCGTGATCCGGCGCGAGGCGTCCGGTGCGCCGGAATTCATCGACATCACCGACGCGGTCACCGAGGCCGTGGGGGCGTCCGGGGTCCGCGAGGGAGCCGTGACCGTCTTCTCTCGCCACACGACAGCGGCAGTGAAGATCAACGAGAACGAGCCGCTCCTTCTGGAGGACATGGCTAGATTCCTCGAACAAGTCGCGCCGCGGGTGGCCGACTACCGCCACAACGACTTCGTCATCCGCACAGTCAACATGACGGAAGACGAGTGTCCGAACGGTCATTCTCATTGCCAGCACCTGTTGCTGTCCGCCAGCGAGACGATCCCGATCTGCGACGGCGCCGCGCTTCTCGGCCGCTGGCAGCGCGTCTTCCTCATCGAGCTCGATCGGCCCCGACTTCGCGAGGTCGTCATTCAGGTTCACGGATGGTAGCAGCGCACGATCAGGCCCTGATCGAGCCCCCGTCGACGCCTGCCTCAATCGAGCAGGCGAGCCGGTTCTGTATGGCGCTGGCGCGCTCGCACTACGAGAACTTTACCGTTCTATCTCGTCTCGCGCCCCGCGAAACGCGCCGCCACCTAGCGGTCCTCTACGCAACCTGCCGGACGGTCGACGACCTCGGCGACGAGGCTCCCGGCGATCGGTCGGTCCTCCTCGATCGATTCGAGAGCGAGCTCGATGCCGCGTTCGAATCGCGACCGACGCACCCCGTCCTCATCGCGCTTCAGGGGACGATTGCCCAATTCGACCTTCCGCGAGAGCCGTTCACCAGGCTGATTGAAGCGAACCGGATCGACCAACGCCGGCAATCGTTTGCCACGTTTGACGAGCTTCGCCGTTACTGCGATCACTCGGCGAATCCGGTTGGGCGACTCGTGCTGATGGTCAACGGCCATCGGGATGACGAGCGCTTTGCCCTCTCCGACGCCACGTGCACAGCTCTTCAGCTCGCCAATTTCTGGCAGGACGTCAAACGCGACGCCGCCGTCGGCCGCGTCTATCTCCCCGAGGACGAGATGGCCGAGTACGGGGTCGCACGGTCGGACCTCCATGCCGAACGTGCGTCCGCTAACCTGAAGGACCTGATGCGCTTCCAAGTCGACCGAGCGCGCTCGTACTTCCGAGCCGGCCTCCCGCTGATCGATCGCGTCCGCGGCCACCTACGTGTCGACCTCGCGCTCTTCTCCCTCGGGGGGTTGGCAATCCTCCGGAAGATCGAGCAGCAGGGCTATGACACCCTCTCCCGTCGCCCGATGCTCTCCGGGTCGGAGAAGGTCGGGCTCGCCCTGTCCGCGCTCTTCTCGAAGCGATGGCGACGGATCTAGCGCACGCGTACCGCGCGTGCGCCCGCACGACGCGTCGCACCGCCCACAACTTCTACTTCGCGTTCCTCAGCCTGCCCCGGGCGCAGCGCCGTGCTGTCTACGCCCTGTACGCGTTCTGCCGCGAGGCTGACTGCGTCGCAGATGCTGCCTTTCCGCCAGCATCTGCGACGAGAGAGAATGGCTTCGCCATTCTCTCGGCGGGTGAGCCACGCGGCGATCGACTCGCCGAGGGGGAGGGGCACATCCC
>CBFCYU010000133.1:0-5178 GCA_965602415.1 uncultured bacterium
TGGCCTACAAGCTGCTGATCGAAACGTCGAACCCGGCCGACATCGCGCTGATCAAATCGCTGCTCGACGCCGAGGGCATCCTCTACTTCGTGCACGGGGAGGCGTTTAGCGCCGTTCGGCTGACAGTCGAACCGGTCCGGTTCATGGTCGCCGAGGATCGGCTCGAAGTGGCCAAGGAACTGATCAGGGAGCTTCGCTCCTCGTTCGGCCCGATGGCACCGCCGACGGGGTTAGAAGCCAACAGCGACAGGGAGCGATGACTGAGCGCGACGCCATCGAGCGGACCTCCGCGCCAATTACGACCGCCTCTCTCATCGGAGACCTCAGAGCACTAGGTGTCGAGCCCGAGATGACCCTCTTGGTTCATGCCTCGCTCAGCTCGCTCGGCTGGGTCTGCGGCGGGCCGGTCGCTGTCATCCTGGCGCTGGAAGAGGTTCTCGGCGAGCGGGGCACGTTGGTGATGCCGACGATGTCCGCCGGCTACACCGACCCGAGGGACTGGCGAAACCCTCCGGTTCCCGAGGATTGGAAGGAGACGATCCGCGCGTCGATGCCGGTCTTCGACCCCGAACTCACCCCGACGCGGGGGATGGGGGCGATCGCCGAGACGTTCCGCAAGCAGCCCGGCGTGCTGCGGAGCAATCATCCTCACGCCTCGTTCGCCGCCCACGGCGCTCACGCCGCGCAGATCACGGCCGACCACGCGCTCGACTACGCCCTCGGGGAAGGCTCGCCGCTGGCTCGGATCTACGAGCTCGCCGGGTTCGTCCTTCTCCTCGGCGTCGGGCACGCGAACAACACGTCGCTTCACCTCGCGGAATACCGCGCCGGCTATCCGGGGAAGCGCGAGCGACCGAACGGAGCGCCGCTTTACGTTGATGGAGTCCGTAGGTGGGTCGATGTCCTCGACCTCGACGTTGATGAGTCGGACTTCCCGCAGCTCGGCGAGACGTTTGCGCGGGAGACCGGCCCGGTCCGGTCGGGTCCCGTCGGAAACGCACCGGCTCTCCTGATGCCACAGCGCGCGCTGGTCAACTTTGCCGTCCAGTGGATGGAAGCGCATCGCGGGCACTCTGAAAACACCAGGACATCCGCCACGATTCGGCGCCTCGAGGAGTCCGACCGGGGCGAATGGATCCGTCTCCGTTGCGCACTCTGGCCGCATCACGACCCTGGAGAGCTGGAGGTTGAGGCAAACGCGATCTCAAACACTCTCGACATCACACCCGTCTTCGTCGCGGAGCACCCCGACGGCGGGCTGTGCGGGATGATCGAGGTCGCGATCCGGGAGCACGCTGTCGGATGCTCGACCGATCACGTCGGCTACCTCGAGGCCTGGTACGTCGAGCCCGACTGGCGGCGACAGGGAATCGGCCGCCGGTTGGCCGAGCAGGCAGAGGAATGGGCCCGTGCTCAGGGCTGTACCGAGATGGCGTCCGATACCACTCCGCGCTATTCATTGAGCCCCGCGGCACACGGGGCACTCGGCTACCGCGAGGTGAAGCGGAAGATTCACTACCGTAAGCCGCTCTCGTAGGCCGCCGCATCAGCGGATCGTCTCGGTGAGTTCGGCGAGGTCCGGTCGCTCCGCAACGTCCGCGACGGCCGTCCTCCACCGGGCCGCAAGATTCCCGAGATCGACCGAGCCGATCGCACTCACGAAGATCGGGATCACGTGAAGCGGCACCTCAACGCGCACGACGACCGGGCCATCGAAGGTTCGTCCGGTCCACGCGTCGATCCACGTTCCCTCGGGAAGGTGGACCTCGACGGAGTCGACCCCGGGTTCCCAGACGGGACGAACGAGGACGTTCGGTCCGTAGAGGTACTGCTCCCACAGGTCGACGTACTCCGGTTGGTCCGGATAGGCGACGAACATCGGGCGGACAATCGGGGTTCCCAGCACGTGTGCACGCTCGGCGAGCGCGTAGGTATAGTCGATCAGCTCGGCATGAATCCGCGCGTAGAGGACCCAGACGGCAAGGAGCTCTTCATCGTAGACGGCGTCGAAAGCGTAGCCTTCCTCGGTTAGTCTGTCCTCTGAGTCGTCGGGAAGCCAGGACCAGGGCGCGAGATTCGCCGTCGGGCCAACCTCCATGATCGGGCAGAACGCCGAGAACGCCAGCCACCGCGCGAGGACCTCTCGCGGCGGGCGGGTGTTGTACCCGCCGGTGTCCGATCCCCAAATCGGCACGTTCAGAATCGCCGCGCGTTGCAGCGCGATGATCGCCGAGCGGAGGCCCCACGCCGACGGGTCGGTGTCACCGCCCCATGCAACAGCGACCTGCGACATCCCGGGCCAGCCAGCACGATAAAACGACACAAACTCGTCGATTCCCGCCCCCTGTGCCGCCTCGTAGGCCGCCTCGGCGAACCACAACGGATACGCGTTGTGTCCCTCACGGTAGTCGGTCCCGTCGTGATAGGCGCCGCGGAACAGCTGACCGTCGGGCGGCTTCTCCTCGCCGCGGTCGAGCTTGAACCCGGCGATTCCCGCTTCAAACAGCGGGGCCAGCTCCTCCTTCCACCACGCCACGGCGTCGGGGTTCGTGAAGTCGATCAGCGCAGCGTTCGGCAGATAGGGAATCGTCAGGGGCACGTGATACCCCTGTTCGACCGCGATGTCCCGCTGGCCGTCCATCACCCACGGGCCGAGCCAAAGGAGCGAAGCGATCCCCTTCCTACTGAGCCAGTCGATCATCGGCTCGAACCTCGGAAGCCGTACGTCGTCGAAGGTCATGTCGCCGTAGCCGAACGTCCCCGCCGCCCACGGTCTGTCGATCACGTACCATGAACAAGGGATTCCCAACGCTTCCATCATCAGCACGTCCTCGACGACCATCGAGTTGAACGGCCCTTCGTACGGCGTCCCGTCGTAGAACGCTGGCAGGTCCCAAACGACGTCGCGCCAACGACCCGGACCGAGGATGAACTCCGGCGGGAGCAGGCTCTTTCCGGTGATCCGCGCGTACCGCTCGATCACGTCGATCGGCGCCGGTCCGGGGAGGATGAGCAGAGAGAGGGTCGGCCCCTCGTACTCGATCGTCACCTCCGCCGGTCGAACCATCTTCTGCTCGTCGATGCCGAACCGGTACGTCGCCGGCCAGTCACCCTCGACGCGGATGCCGTATCCGCTCGAGGAGACGAAGAACGGCGCGTAGATCGAGACAGTCGGAAGGGTATACAGATCGACGGACTGGCCACGCAGGTTGAGCCCTTCGGTCATCCCCGGGTCCCAGGAGAGTCCCTGGCTACCTTGTACCACCCGCTCCATCAGCCCGTAGAAGCCCTCGGTCTCGCCGACTCGGAATGAGACCCCGAGCTTCTCGAACTCGCCCTTCACCTCGACGGAGAACTCGACCCGCAGCGTTCCCTCCGGACCCGGAAGGATCCGGACCGTTGCTGCCCGTCCGTCGGTCGTTCGATAGACGAGATGCGAGCCCTCACCGTCTCCCCGCTCGATCGGCGGACCGTCCAGAGCGACCCGTCCATCCTTGTGCCGGACGTAGAACGCCGACGTCTCGTCCGCCCACAGCTGCGGAAGCGGCGGGTCAAACCGCACGGCAAGAGGTTCCTCGGTGATCGCGTAAGGGATCCGATCGTCGGCAGTCAGGCCGACAGCCAGCGCTCCAAGAAGAGCCGTCAGGATGATCCCCGCGAAGAGAGAGCGCAGCTTCGCTGCCCGAGTCCGCGTTTCCCCCAACTTGACCTCCTTGCCTCCTAGTCTGATGCTAGTGAGCACGTCGCGGAGATCAAGTAAGCCCGGATCCCTTGTGAATAGAGGGAAGGAGTCCTGAATCTCCCGTAATACGTTGGACAAAAGGCAAGTACTCAGTATCCTGAGAGGTGAGGTGATAGACATGTCAGACCCGTTGTTTGACCGTGCGGCTTTCATCGCGAAGGTTCGCCAGGCGTTCGGGCCGCTGGAGGGACTCCTCTCCGGGGGAGACAGATTCGACTACGACGAGGCGATGATCTTCAGTGGAGTGATCAACGGCTCGCAGGAGCACGTCGTGTCCGTACCGCTGACCCAGGACTCCCCCTCGGTCGACGTCGCAATGCATCTTGGAGAACAGAATTCGTGGGCTCAAGCCGGGAAGCTGCCGCTGTTCGCGTTCTATATGATGCCCCCAACCGATTGCATCCACACCCTTGAGCCGGACGTCCCGTACTTGGTTCGCGGGGTCGCGTGGGAGAAGGCCGAGGTCATCGACGCCGAGGAGAAGATGGCCCGGTACTTCACCACCTGGTGGCACCGAGGAGATCCGAAGCCCGCGTACTACAAGTTCTCCGGGAACTATGAGATCCATCTCCAGACATGCGGGACAGCGTCATCCAACCAGCAGTAAGATACTTCGGATATGGATGCGGTGGAGGAGGCACTGGAGAGATACGTTGCGGATCTCGCCCAACGAGGAGAAGCATCCTCTGAACTCGTCGAACGAGCGTTGCGGAAGGTCCGGCGGCATCGATTCGTGAACGGATGGTACCGCCTGGAGGACGGGGGCCTCCGGGCGGGATTCCATCCGGTGGACTACGATCGGGACCACCCGACCCAAGAGCAGCTCGAGGAGATCTACTCGGACCAGGCCCTGATCACCGAGGTCGAGGGCCTCTTCCCGACAAGCTCAACCTCCCAGCCAACGCTGATCGCCCGGATGCTCGACCTGCAGGACCTCAGGCCGGGGATGAGGGTGCTCGAGATCGGTACCGGCACCGGGTACAACGCGGCCCTTCTCTCCGAGATCGTCGGTTCAAGCGGCGACGTGTGCACCGTCGAATTCCAGGAAGACGTGGTGAAGAGGGCGAGTGACTACCTGCAGGGCGAGGGATACACGGACGTCCGAGTCTTCCGTCGCGACGGTTACCTCGGCGTTCCCGAGGCGGCGCCGTTCGACCGGATCGTCGCCACGGTCGGATGTTCGGACGTCTCACCACACTGGATCGAGCAACTGGCACCCGACGGGTCGATGCTGATCCCCATTCAACATGGCCACTTCGATCCGTTGGTCGAAGTCCGTCGAGACTCGGAGGACCCATGCTGCGCGGTCGGGCGGATCGTCGGACGCTCCGGCTTCATGCCGATTCAGGGTGAGATGGGCTGGGTCAACCCGTGGCGGACCTACCTAGCCGGAGGGGTCCCGAACACTCCGGTTTGGTCCCGTCCGCTTCCCGAGG
>CBFCYU010000134.1:0-5163 GCA_965602415.1 uncultured bacterium
GACCATTGCCTCGGCGATTTCGGGTGGACGTCCGCGGATCTCGGCCGTGGCGCGGAACAGCTTCCGGGTCGCGCTGATCACCTTCTCCGGGGCCTCGCGCATGTCTTCTCCGACAAACCTCACCGGAGTCGCTGCCCCGATCACGCCGCCCGGTGAGAAGAGGATCGTCTCGCACGCGATGGCGATGGCGGCACCGGCGGAGAGCGCCTCGCGAGAGACGTACGCGATGGTCGGGATGGTAGCATCGAGGAGGACCCGTCTTGACTCGACCGCGGCATCGAGGGTCCCGCCCGGTGTCGCGAGAACGAGGACGACGACACCGGCTCCGGCCTCGGTCGCCTCCTGGATGCCGCGGCGCAGGTACGTCACCGTCCCCGAGTTGATCTCCCCATCGATCGTGAGAATCCACGCGTCTCCTTCGGGAACCGCGGCGAACGCGACGAGCGAGCAGAGGCTCAGCAATCCGATCAGGATGGCGTAGCGATTCATGCATCGATTCTATGGCGACATACACGCTTACTGCAAGTTCGCGGACACCTCCGATTGGTTTCGGTCCCGCTCAGAGCTAGAATGGCTCGAAGAGACTGACCTCCACACGAATCCGGAGGGCGTGAAGGGCGCAGGGGCAGAAGGGAGGTTGTGGGATGAAGAACGCGCTGTTTCTGTTGTCGGCTTGGGTTGCGATCATCATTGCGGCGTACGCGATGGTCTACTGGGATCAAGGGATCGAGCCGCCGCTGCCGATCTCCGTGCTAGAGCCCGCGGGAACCACGTACGTCGATCCGAACGATCGGTTCAGCCTGGTTGTCCCCTCGGCCTGGGAGCTCGAAGAAGTGGGGACGCTCGTTCTCCTCACCGATCCGTCGGGGAAGATCGAAGTGACGATCTTCTCCGTCGAGCAGGAGGTCCCGGAGGCCGCCCTCCTCCTTGCGCTGGGAATTGTGGGTTCCGATGAAACATCAGGGGCCATTGCGGTTGCGGAGATCCCTCCGGCGGGCGCGACCGAGCGGGCCGTGAAGATCACCGGCCCGGCGAACGGCGACGAGGCGAGCTACGGCCTCGCGTACCTGTACGAGGGAGAGACGATCGTCCTCCTCGTGCGTGGCGACGAACAGGCGCTCGCGAATCGAGCCGAGGATCTCGATCGGATCGAGAGCGGGATCGCAGTTCCAGCTGCGGCTGTTGAGGAGACGATACCCGTTGAGGAGGCCGCGCCGATCGTCGAGCTGTAGTCACTACAAGGTGAAACGAAGACGAAGGCGGGCACCTGTCCGGTGTCCGCCTTCGTTGTAAAGGCTCCGCCTATTCGGCCGTGATCGATACCCCTTCGAGACGGAGAGAGGGGAACGTGTAGTTGAACACGCTCTCCTGCTCTCTCGAGATGCCCGACAGCGTCTTCAGCGCCTCGAAGACGTTCCCGGCGATCAGTGTGCCGGCGACCGCCCGATCAATCTTCCCGTCTTTGATCAGGTAGGCGGCCTTGGCCACCCCGGAGAAGTCACCGGAGATCGGATCTGCGTTTCCCGAGAAGCGGTTGACGAGCAGTCCGCGCTTCATCTCCGAGATCAGATCCGCCTTCGCGACGTCGCCAGGGAGGATCATGAAGTTGGTCGGCCCGATCGCAGGGAGCGAACCGGCTGTGCCCGTGGCGTGCCCCGTGTTCGGAACGCCGAAAGCGTTGGCGGTATAAGCGTTGTGCATGAACGAACGCAGAACGCCTCCCTCGATCAGAGGGAGCCTCTGATGAGGGGTCCCCTCGCGGTCGAACGATGCGGTCGCGACGGCGCCAGGGAGCCGCCCGTCATCGACGAGGGTGAATCCCGACACGGCGACGGACTCGCCGAGTGCGTCCTTCCAGCGAGACATCCCACGCAAAGCGTTTCGGGCGTTCATCTGGAACTGGAGCGGGGCGAACAGGCTGAGCACGGCATACGGGTCGAGGAGGACCTGGCCGTTGAAGGACTCGCCCTTCTCGGCTCCGAGCGACCCGAGGGCATCGACGCTCGCGCGGCGGGCAATCGGCTCGACGCCGATCGAACCGACGCTGCGCGCCGCACCGAACCTGTAGGCCATGTTGGAGACCACCTC
Organism: uncultured bacterium; assembly: GCA_965602415.1. GTDB lineage: Bacteria > Bipolaricaulota > Bipolaricaulia > UBA7950 > UBA9294 > JANQEA01. The sequence goes on from CBFCYU010000134.1 coordinate 2,089, forward strand.
ACCGTCGCGCGCCGTGGTCAGGACACTATACGTGAACAGGCTCCCGAGCTCCGCCGCTTCCGCCCCCGATGAATTCACGAGGACGCGGTCACGGATCTCGGCCGAGAACTCCGCTTCACCGACGATGACCCGGGAGTCAACCGACTTCGCCGTCTCCAACATCCGGATCGCCTGCTTCACCGCATCGGCGGTTGAAAACGACTCGGCGGCCGGGTCGTACATCCCGCCGACCGGCTCAATCGCGATCGGCTCCGGGAGGACGTTGTGCGGATCCCCGGGGGAGGCCTTGGCCAACGTGGCCGCGTCGATCACCGCATCCTCCAACCTCGTCAGGTCGTTTGTGCTGGCGAAGCCAATTTGGGTCCCGACGAACGCGCGAACACCGATCCGAGTCTCCTGCTGGCTCTTCGAGATCTGCAGGTCGTCTTTCTCTACGGCGGAGGTAATCGTTCGCGTCGTTTGGCCGAAGATCTCGGCTCGGTCAGCGCCGTGCGTTTTCACGAGATCGAGCGTCTGTTGGCAGTGGTCGAGAAGGTTGCGGTTGCTCATGTCTGTCGCCCTCCAATCGTCAGCGTGCAGCGAAGGTGCGGGCCGCCGGCGTCGACCTTGGCTGCCTGTCCCTTGCCGCAGGCTCCGGCGCCGTGCTCCCACGCGAAGTCGTTCCCGAGGGCGTCGACCGACTTCAAGACGTCGAACGCGTTCCCGGAGATCGTCGCGCCGCGGACGAGCTCGCCCATCTTCCCGTCGACGATCCGGTGGGCCTCCCTGACGCCGAACATGAACTCGGCGTTCGAGTCGGCCTGCCCGCTCATCCCGAGTTCGCGGAGGTAGTATCCCTCCTTGACCCCGCCGATCAGCTCTTCGAGCGGTGTGTCCCCGGGCTCGATGTACGTGTTCCTCATCCGGATGATCGGATCGTCGCTGTATACATAGGCGCGTGCGTTCCCGGTCGGGGAGACGCCGTAGTGCGCGGCCGTCTCGCGGTTGTGCAGGAAGGAACGGAGGACGCCCTTCTCGATGATGACGGTCCGTTGAGTCAACACCCCTTCGTCGTCGACCGGAAGGATCCCGACCGCGTACGGGGAGTACTCGGTCCCTCCGCTGTCGCAGAGCGTGACCAGTTCGGACGCGACGATCTGGCCGATCTTGTCGGATGTGATCGCGCCGCCGAGCACGATGTCCGCCTCAACAGTGTGCCCGATCGCCTCGTGACAAAGGATGCCGACGAGCCCGGGATCGAGGACGACGACACTCGCCCCGCCCGTCGGATGAGGAGCGGAGAGTTGATCGACAGCGACTTGAACCGCCTTGTCTGCGAGTTCCTCCGGGGTAACGATCCCGAGCAGATCGGACCATCCGCCGGTGACGCCTGAGCTCTCATGCCCCATCGTCTGATCGCCATTTCGCCCCGCGACGGCGATCGCGCGCAGCTCGGGCTTCGAATCGAAGACGTGGGCCGAAGCGCCGTCCGTCGTGACGATGATCTTCTCGTCCTGGATCTCCCCGTAGGAGGCGCTGCTCGAGACGATCTCCTTCGCTCCGGATTGGATCCGCTCGTTGAGGCGGAGGACGAGCGCCAGCTTCTCCTCCAGCGAGTGGGCGTCCAGCGGATCGTCGGTCGCGACGGCGAACGTGCCGGTCGCCATCGGCGCCTCAGCGAGTCCCTTGATTCGATTCTTCTTCGCTCCGGCCGACGTCTTGGCGGCACTCTGTGCCGCCTCGATCGCTGCCAGAACACCCTGCTCGGAGACGTCGGTCGTACTGGCGAATCCGAACACCCCGTCGACGAGCGCTCGCACTCCCAGCCCCGCGAGGAGCACACTCGACGACTCTTCAAGACTGCCGTTGCGAACGGTGATCCGCTTCGTGCTCCGTGCTTGATAGCGAAGCTCCATCCAACCGCTCGCGCCGGCCACGATCTTCTCAAGTAGCTTCTGCATTCGGCCTCCTTCGCGAACCCGAAACGTGCCGTGTGATCATCCCTTGTTAGTATGACGTCTGTCGGCGGAAGTTCAACGAGGCGATCCTCCTCCGTGAACAGAGTGCCAAGGGAGGGGAGGGTTCCCCGCAAAGCGGGTCAACGAGGGAGAAGGCGACCCGCTGACCGAACGAAGCCTCGAGGATCCAGCGCCAACGGTGCGGCGGCGATCCGTCGCCCGCGACAGGCACGGAGAAAGCGGAAGACGACGCTCACCGGCGGCGCACACACGCGAAGTCACTGGTCGTGGGCCAGGTGGAGCGGACGAACTCGCTCCAAGCCAACGGCTCCGTCCCTCCTTGAGACGGTGCCCGCGTTCGATCGGGAAGCGCCACCGCGGTCACGGCGGGCAGACGAAGCGGCTTGGTCGATGTGCCCAGCAACGCTGGTTCTCTTCTCATCCGGCGGCACTGTCTCAAACGGTGCAGGCCGCCAAGCGGTTCCTTACGCACGAACCGGGGGGCGGCTACTCCGTCTCGGAAGCAGCTCGAAGCACCTGGAGCGCTTCTTCCATCTGCTCCAGTGCGAACTCGACGGCCGCGATCCGAGCCTCGATCCGCGCGACCTCCGTCTCCCCCTCGGCCTCGCTCAGCGAGGCACGGAGCTCCGCGAGCGTCGCCTCCGCTCGATCGATGGCAATCTCCAGGGCCGGAATGGCTTGAGGATCTCCGATCCGCCTGAGAGCGCTGGCTGCCCGCCACTGCACCCCCTCCTCCGGGTCCTCCAATGCCGCGATCAACGCGGAGACTGCCTCAGAGTCGGCAATCTTGCCCAGTGTGTTCGCCGCTTCTTGTCGGATCCGTAGATCCTGCTCAGGATCCAGCATGAGAGCTGTCAGGACATGGATGGACTCCTCGTTGCTCACCCTACCCAGACTGAACACCGCCTCCCACTGGGCGAAGTCGGTCGTCGTCAGCGCCGCCTCGTTCAGCTGAGGGACGATCTCCGGCTGCGCGAAGAACGCGAGCGCGATGACCGCGTTCCACACGAACGTCGGATTCTCGCTGTCCAGACCGGCACGCAAGCCCGGGAGGATGTCGTCCAGCGGAAAGACGGAGACTGCCCACAGACTGCGCCAGCGGGGGTGGGGGTTGTCG
>CBFCYU010000135.1:0-5125 GCA_965602415.1 uncultured bacterium
GATTCGCGGACGCCTGTCCGTTCGATCATCTCCCGATACGTAACGTAGCAGTCGAGGGCGTCTTGAAACGCGTCCATGTCCTTATCCTCCACGGTGACAAGGCAGTCGATCTCACGATCCGTCGAGCCGGAGAGACGGTGCACTCCGGATCCGCGGTTCGCTTGCTCCTCGGTCAGCGTGGAGAGGGCGAGGCGCTTCGGGCAGGTTGCGCCACTCTCCCGCAGTTCCACGAAGACCCGCTTCACCACGGCGTGGGTGACGAGGTGATCGTGGAACCCGCTGATCCCATGGACGGGGTAGGTCACGAGGACGTCGGGACGCACCGCCTCGACGTGATCGCAGATGACCTCCTCGAGGACTCGAGGATCGAGCTCCTTCAACTCACTGTCCGGGAAGTCGAGGACCGTCAGATCGGCCAGCCCGAGCACCCGGGCCATCTCTCTCATCTCCGCGTGGCGGACGTCGCCCATCTGATCCACCGTGTATCCGAGCTTGAACCGCTCCTTCGTTGCGCCACCCCGGGTCAAGGTGAGCAAGGAGACGACATGCCCGGCGCGGACCTGGGCCGAGATCGCTCGAGCCGGTCCGAACGATTCGTCGTCGGGATGAGGGAAGACGTAGAGGATTCTCATCGAGCCTCCTTCCGATTCGCCATCGTAGGGCGAGTCGCCCTTGACGGCCAACCGTCGACGTCATAGCCTCAAGGGCAAGGATTCCAGCGAGGGGGAAACGATGGCGAAGCAACGAGCGGAACCTTACATTTGGGTGACCTGGTTGACGAAGCTTCTCGCCGGAGAGAGCGCGTGTGAGTGGTCGGCCTGGTACCGCGCTCACCACACGAACTACGACAAGTTGCCGATCGACTTCGATCTGGTGCGATGGACGATCGACCACAACGAGCTGGTGAACGAGCGGCGCGAGCAACTTCTCGACGAGGGGCACGAGGTCTACGTGGAGGACGAAAACGCGTTCAAGCGGATCGGCAAGACGGGGATCATCGTCTCCGGCAAGCCGGACATCCTCGCGATTCGTGACGGGTCGGGGTTTGTCGAGGACTGCAAGACCGGCCGTCCGCGGACCTCCGACCAGCTCCAGGTCCTTGTGTACATGCTCCTGCTTCCGGTCGGCAATCCCCGCTGTGCCGGCGTCAAACTCTCCGGTCGTGTCGTCTACAAGACCAGCTCGGTGGAGATTCCTGCCTCGGGCCTCGACGAAGCGTTTCGCACTCGGTTCGTCGACCTGGTGCATCGGGTCGGAGGGGAGGGTCCACTCCCCAAGGTCCCCGCGTGGTCGGAGTGCCGGTGGTGCGACATCGGACCGGCCGATTGCCTTTACCGGGTGAGCGAGCCGCCCGAGTCGATCGAGGCCGAGACGGACTTGTTCTGAGTTCATGGCCCGAGATCTCAAGCTCGCTTGAGCGTCGCGATGTACTGCATTGCCTCTTCCAGCGGGGCGCGGTCGCGGTAGGTCCCCGCGTCGTGGTCGTACGCGCCTCCCGGACGGACGTTCTCGAGTTCCAGTCCGGTCGGTTCAAGGAGCCCACGCAACTCGTCGAGCGCGTAGCAGCGAAGCGATTGCGTTACGGCGGCCGTCGGATCGCCCTTTGGCCACCAGGAGTCGAGCATTCTACTCGACTTGGAATCGTAGTCATAGCGGCGCGTCACGGCTTCCCATTCCATCACGCGGCCGGCGACCTTCGACCAGTACCAGGGCGTATAGATCTCGACCATCGCTCTTCCGTCGGGTGCGAGCCAGCCTGCAATTCGGTTCAGAAGCCGCTGTTGGTCTGCGTCCTCGCCGACACCAAACCCGTCGAAGTAGCAGACGATGTCGAATCGGCCATCCAGATCGATCGTGTAGAAGTCGCCCCGGATGACCGTCATACGTTTGTCCGACCGTTCCGACGCAAGGCGTCGAGACTGCTCGATCGCCCTCGGATTCGAATCGATCGCCACAACGGAGTGCCCTCGGTCGGCGATGGCACAGGCGACCTGGCCACCGCCGCAGCCGAGCTCCAACACTCGTAGCGGTTTAGTCTCGCCGGGAATTTCCACCAAAGCGGCCTTCTCGCGATGGAGCGCCTCGACGGCTCCACCGTAGACGCCAGCCCACTTGTCCTGCTTGGTGTAGAAGTCCTCGACCCAGTCCATGTTCACAGTCTACCTCAGGCTTCGGAGCCGGTGTTGCTCGGCGTGTTCCGCCGATCGATGAGGTCACTCAAGAGACTCACGAGGTCTTCGACCTCGAGCCGGAGAGGTCGATCGAGCCTCTCGCTCTCGCCGAGTTCATTCATTCGATCGACGAATCGGAACGGCGCGAGCGGATCGGCGGGGAACCGATCCGGGTCGACCCCGACGAGCTCGACCTCGCCGTGTCGAGACAGGAGATCGATCCACGGTTCGAGCGGCGCGGTGTCCGGACTCTCGGCGAACGACGGGAGGATTGCGAAATGGATCTGATCGAACGTCTCGCCGATCAGCGCCTCCTCGACGAGGGTCAATCCCTCCTCCGTGTTGAACGGGAGCCAGAGGGCGGGGATTCCGGTCGCGACGTTCGTCCGTGGATTCAGGTGATTGAAGCAGTCGATCACAAGAGACCGGCTGCGAACGCCCTCGCACGCCAGGTACGCGTCGCGGGCGAGCAGACTGTAGTCCCACGGGTGCTCGAACGAGATCTCGACGGACTCGATCCCACGATCGGCAGCGAATTCCGCCACGGACGAAGAAAAGGCCTCCGGGCAGCCCCACTCGGACTCCCTTCGAGTGCTCAGCGGCAGCTCGAGCGGCCACCGTTCGAGAAACGTCTCCGGTGGGACCCCGCCGAGCCCGCCGACCTGGAGGGTCGCCCGGTCTCGCAGTTCGTATTGCGGCCACGTATAGGCACAGTCGATGACAACGAGCCTGCCTCCGGGGGCGAGATGTTGCTCGATAAACTCCCGGTAGCAGGTCGGAAGCTCGCGCAGTTTAACTCGCACGAAATCAACGTACTGCACGAGGGAGCGATCGTGCAGTGGATCGTAGTGGGCGATCAGCTCAAAGTCTGTGCCCTGATTGGCGGCGAGGATCGAGTCGACGAGGGCCCGGCTGCTCTCGAGGTAGGCAAGGCGGTCGTCGGCGTCGATCGTCGGATGACGGAACGTCAGTCCGAACGAGGTGGTGAGAAACGGCGCGCCGAGGAGCGCCGCGAGGTGAGCGACCGCGCCGTTCGGCGAGCCGACGACGATCGCCTCGTACTGTCGATCGTCGTGCAGGTACTGATTGACACACCATTGAGGGAGCGAATCGATGTCAAGCCGGGCGGCATCCACCGCGCTATGACCGATCGACAGGCGCATCCCCCACTCGATGAGGGCGGTCCGCGTCCTGGCCGGGAAGAGGGCGACCAGGCCGAGGAACGTTCGACTCCCCCACGGATAGCATTCCAGGATGCTTCGGCCCTCGCCAGTCAGCGCCTCGGCAACCTCGCGAACGATCCGGGTCCCGGAGTCGAATCCTTCCACAGTGAGATCGCGCACGGTTGCGTTCACCGGATAGCCGATGACGAGCCCTCCGATCAGACAGACGAGAAGGGCCGAAGCGAGCTTATGGGTCCTCATCGGGGTGGAGGCGTTCGAGAACAGCGTCGAGACGCTGCGGAAAGTCCGTGTAGATCCCGGTGATCCCCGGGGTGCGCGCCAGCCGTCCGAGCCGGTCCTCGGTGTTGTACGTCCAGACATGGACGCCGATCCCCGCATCGCTCAGGTCTCTCAGGAGAGCATCGGTGAAGCCGACGAGGCTCGGAAGGTAGACGTCGGCCCGGAGGTCGACCAGGTAGGCGATCGGATCGAGCGGAGCAAAGATGCTGAGCGCACCGATCGGGATCGTCGGGTCGAGGCCCTTGACCGCGCGGAGGATCTGATGATCGAACGATGAGATCATGACGCGGTCGGCGGTTCCCGTCTCCTCGATCAGATCGAAGAGCGATTGCGCGACTCCTTCCGGATCGAGACCCGCGGTTGGCTTGACCTCGACATCGATCAACCATCCGCGCTCGGCGACGAACTCGAGCGCCTCGCGCAGCGTCGGGACGGGCTCACCGGCATACTTCCTCAGCTCGGCGGCGGAGACGCGGCCGGCCTCAATCTGCCCGAACGGGTCGTCGTGAATGAACCAAGAACCGGCGTCGAGCCTGCGGATCTCGTCGAGTGTGAAGTCCGCGACCCACCACGGGGCCCGCGTCGGGAAGGCCTCCTCGGCGTCGGTCGTCCGATCGAGCGTTTCGTCGTGCATCAGCACGAAGGCGCCGTCTCCCGTTATGCGAACGTCGATCCCCCACACGTCGGCACCGAGTTCGAACGCCGCCTGCCCCGCGGCGAGGGTGTTCTGCGGCGCGACGGACGAGGCCCCAGCGTGGGCGATGTTGAAGACCAAAGACGGGCGGCCGGCTTCACGGAGGAACGGGTTGGCCGCGGCCGCGGAGACGCTTCCGAGCAGAAGGGCCGCGAGAACAACCGGGAGGGATAATCGCCGAAGGCCGTCACCGAGCATCACGGGGTCCTCTTCCTCAGCTCGTCGAGGAGGTCCTCAGCCTCCCGCTTCGCCTCCCGATTCCAGAACGGCCACTCGCCGATCGGCGCGTCGAGGACGATTTGCAGCTGCTCCTCGATGAACGTCGCGTCGCGTATCCCACTGATGTTTCCGAACAGGTCGTAGGTGAACCCCCAGTACTGGGCGTAGACGACTCGATTTAGAAGGTAGTCCGGGCTGAGTGCGAGTGCCCGCTCCAGGTGCTCGAGTCCCGCGTCCGTGTCGCCCCCGAGCACGCCAGGGGTGACGATGAGCATCGCCCCCAAGGCGTTGTGCGCGCTCGCCCCCCAGTAGCCCTCGTCGACGGCGAGGCAACGTTCGTACAGCGCGCGGACCTTGCCGATGTGGAACATCCCGCTGATCGGGTCGTAATGGAAGAGGGCGCCCCAGTTGTCGGCCGTCCACAGCAGGACCGCCGGATCGATGACGTGCGCCACGGCTCCCACGAAGTCGTCGTTCTCCAGCCCGGCAAACTCAGGATTGAGACGCAGGCCTCGAAGCCCGTAGTCCTTCCCCTTTTGGAACGCGAGCTTGTCGTCCGGTGTGTCCCCCGGGCTGAA
>CBFCYU010000136.1:0-5120 GCA_965602415.1 uncultured bacterium
ATGCTCGCCGGGGTCAGGCCAAGGACGATGCAGGCGACGCCGATCCCGGCAAGCCCCATCAGGATTGTGAACACCTTCCGCTTGAATCCGCCCCAAGCGCTGAGGATCAGGCCGCCGAGGACCATGCCGAAGCCGACGAGGGCGTCGAACAGGCTCAGCTCGGGAGCCCCTCCGCCGAAGTGCTCGTAGACGAGCAGCGGCGACAGGGCGAAGGCTGGCATCAATGCAATCTTCAGTATCGACGCACCGATTAGCAGGGCGATCAACCCCGGCCAGCTGAAGACGAACCTCAGGCCGTCCCACGTGTTGGCGAGAAACGATCGAGCCTTGATCGCAGCCACATGCTCGCGCTTCGGCTGCGGGATGAAGACGAACAGCAGCGGAACGACCGCAAAGGCGGCGGTGCCGAGGTCGACGAGCATCACACCGTGCAGCGGCAGGAACTCGAGCAACAGCGCGCCGAGCGGAGCCCCGATGATGGTGAGAAGCCCGTGGATCGTCTGGTTGAGGCCGCTGATCCGCGTCAGGTGCTTCTCCGGCACCATCAGCGTCGTCGACGCCGCCATTGCCGGCCAGTGAAACGTCTCACCAAGTGAGCGCGCCAACATGACGATGTAGATGTGCCACACCTCCATCGCGCCCGACCAGAACATGTACGCAAGCCAGAGCGAGATCAGAGCGATGAACGAGTCGGCGATGATCATCACCACACGCCGATTCCAGCGGTCGATCAGGGCACCGACGAACGGACCGAGGAGAATGTTGGGAAGGAATGCAACGAGCGTCGCGGAGGCGAGCACCGTGGCCGAGCCGGTCGTCGTCGTCAGCCACCACACCAGGGCGAACTGAGCCGCTCGACTGCCGACAAGCGACAGCTGCTGGCCGGTCCAGATCGTGAAGAATCGCGCCTTCCAGCGCCCAGTCACGGTGCCCATACCACCCTCCTGGTTCTGTCGGTTTCCGTCAGTCAGTCGACCCCCACCCGAACTCGGTTCAACGAACGCTCAGACCTTCTGCTGCCTCTCGACGGTCGCGCCGTCGTGGACCTTGAGCGTCTCGGTGTACTCGACGCTTCCGATCTTGCATCCAGGGCCGATCTCGATCCGTTTGCCTCGGACGACGTCGGCGATCGTGCCTTCCAGGTGCACTTCGTCCCCTTCGATCTGCGCCGCCCGGAGCTCCGCCGCACCTGCTCCGGTGAACATCTTGACCAGACCGGTGAGGAGCGCCCCGCCAAGAGAACTGGTCCGCTCGACGTAGATCTTCTCCCCCCCGATCTCGCGCGCCGAGCATCGCCCTCCGATGTGAATCTCCACCTTGTCTGCCGACAGGAGGCCTTCGATCTCGAATCCCCCGCTTGCCTTGAAGATGTCGGCCTCGACGTCGCCCCTGACGCGGATGCTCCCGCTGATCTTGAGGTACTCGGCGGAGACGTCGCCCCCGGCCCGGAAGCTCCCCGAGCACTTCAGCTCCTTTGCCTCGACCGGTCCGTCGACCCTGACAGACCCGCTGACCCGCATTTCCTCCGCGATGACCGCATCACTGAAGCCTCCGCTGCCGGAGACGGTGATCCGCCCCGCTTCGGTCCGCCCTGACACTTTGCCCGATCCGGAGATCTTCAGTTCCTCGGCAACCAGGTCGCCGTTCACCCTTCCCGATCCCGAGACCGAGACCCTCGTGTATTCCCCGCCGCCGAGGCTGCCCGAACCGGATATGCTCACTGATCGTCGTTCATCACTCATCGCTCCACCTCGCTATCTTCCGGCTCCTGTCGCCGGCTCTCCTCACCCTTCGTTGTCTTCTCCGGCTCGAGATTCGACACCTCGTCCGCCGACGCCTCTTCGCTCTGCACGAGGTCGAGATTGATCCGCTGGAGGACGGTCGCCAGATCGACCGTCTCGATCACCTCGATCTCCGGATCGAAGACCGCTCCTTCTTCGGTCAGGGCGACGAGGCTGATCTGCGCCGAGATCCCGCCGGACGCCACGCGCTTGCGGAGCAGATAGAGCCGGATCCCGTTCTCCGACGCGCGGTCGAGCAGACCCTTACCTTGCTCGTTCTTCAATGTCCTCTGCACGAGGTCAATCTCCTCATCCCGCGCGGTTCGCCGCAGCCGGCTGAGAACGCCGAGGACGAACGCTTGCCAGATCGAGATCGCTTCGTCCGACACCTCGTCGGCGCAGCACGTCCGCAACAGGTCGTTGTCGAGCCAGCCGATCCGCTCGAGTTTTGCCAGGGCCACTTTCAGCTTGACGTTGACCCGCGTCGTAATCAGCTCGGCCAGGTCGTCAAGCGGATGCTCTTCCTTCATGTCCTTGATCCGCGTGATTCGCTCGAGGATCTTGTCCCGTGGGAAGAACGTCTCCTGCCCGGTAAACGTCGAGCGGCGGACGAACCACACCTCGGGAATGAGTCCCTTCCGCTTCCATCGGTAGAGCTGGCCATAGGAGATCCCCATTTTCTCGAGGACTTCCTTCTTCGAGATCAGTCGTTCCTCGTCCATGTCACTCTCCTGAATAACAACACTCTGTTCTATTGTGCCGTCGCCCCACTCGCATGGATTCGACATGGCACCCGCTCGGACGGTGGCACACGATCCCGGGTCTTTGCCCGTACGACTGCGACTTTCTTCATACTAGCCAACAGTTTCTGATCGTACGTCATCCGCATGAGCTTCTCCATTTCGTAGTATGTAGGACCCATTCGTTTCACCTCCGCGGGAGAAGTTGGCGGCAGTATAACATCACATTGTTCTGTTGTCAAGAGCGAGGTGACTCTCGCTCTTCCATCGAATCCTTTCCGTAGACGCAGCCCGGTCCAACGAGACTCTCGCATCCCACTGGAGGGTTTCTTGTCTCGCGCTTCGGCGCCATTGATAATCGGGATACGCGTCCGAAAGCTGCACACGGGGCGGGTTCGTTTCGCCCCCGAGCGCGAGAGGGGAGCTCATCGATGCTGGCAGTCTGGATCCTGCGCCTTGTCTTGCTCGTGATCTTCCTCCCGCTGTTGATCCCGTTCGGTGCGTTAGCCAGTGCGTTTGTCTTCGCGCCGATTCCGATCGCGCTTCTCCTGTTGGCGCTGGCGCTGCTGGCGCTGGCCATCGTCCTCGGACTGATTCTCGGGGTCCTCGGAGCGCTGGTCGACGCCCTCATCGTTCTGCTGTTCATCGGGATGTTCTGGAAGTGGCCACGCGGGATTCGCGCGACCCTGCCGGCGAAGATCCGACTGGCCTACCGCAGCCTGCGAAACGCGTTCTGCCAGCAGCTTCGACACTGCTCCGCGACCGATTTCGCGCTCTGCCTTTCCATCGTGATCATCGCGATCATCCTCAGCCTATCGTCGGGATTCCTCCACTTCCTCCTTACCGTCTGCGTCGTCCTCGTCATCGTCGGTGTCGTATGGAAGTGGCCCCGGAGCCCGCATCTGCGTATGCTGCGCAAGCTACAGCTCGCCCTTCGTGCGTTGTGGGACGATCTCCGATCGCGGTTTCGCTAGCCTGCCCGCTGAATCACCCGGGCTCTGAGTCGCTCCGTTCGACGACTTCCGCAACGTCACGCAACCGGAGTTTGACGCTGCGCGTCAGACTTCGAGGCGTTGAGCCGCTTCGGGTGGCTCAACGCCCAGGACACTGCGCGGCAACCGCCGGATCGATCCCCTTGTTCCCGTAGGCCTTGTCGAAGTGGGCCGCGAACTCGCCGGCCAGCTTCAGAGCTCGCGCCCTGTATTCCGAGGCGTCCGCCCATGTCCCTTCCGGCCTGAGGATCGCCGATGGAACCCCCGGGCACGAGCGCGGAATCGACACGTGGAAGAGCTCGTCCTCGTCGTACGCCACGTTCCGCAGTTCGCCCGACAGTGCGGCGTGGACCATTGCCCGGGTCCGCGTGATGTCCATCCGCTCCGCCACCCCGTACGGTCCACCGCTCCATCCAGTATTGACGAGGTAAACGTCAGTCCCGTGGGCGGAGAGCTTTTCACCGAGCATCCGTGCGTACACGTCGGGGTTGCGCGGCATGAACGGCTCGCCGAAGAACCGCGAGAACGTCGTTTTCGGCTCGACAATCCCCGTCTCGGTCCCAGCCAGCTTGCTCGTGTACCCCATCAGGAACCAAAGCATCGCCTGCTCCTTCGTCAACCGAGTGATCGGCGGCAAGACGCCGTTGGCATCGGCGGTGAGGAACAGGATCGTCTTCGGATGGCCGCCGGTCGACGACGGCTTGATGTTCGACAGATACCGCAGCGGATATGAGCCGCGCGAGTTCGGGGTGAATCGATCGTCGGTCAGGTCGAACATGCCATCGGGATACACCATCGCGTTCTCCACGATCGCGCCATGCCTCTCGACCGCGTCGACATGCATGATCGCGTTGTGAATCTCCGGCTCCTTCGCCGGATCGAGGTCGATCAGCTTGGCGTAGCAACCGTTCTCGAAGTTCGCGACCCCGCGATCGCCCCAGCCGTGCTCGTCGTCGCCGAGCAGCGCCCGGCGCGGGTCGGCGGACAATGTCGTCTTCCCGGTTCCCGAAAGCCCGAGCAGGAGTGCGATGTCCCCGTCCGGCCCTTCGTTCGCCGAGCAGTGCAGCGGCAGAATCCCCTCGACCGGGAGGAGGTAGTTCATCACCGAGAACATCAGCTTCTTCACCGAACCGCAGTACGCTGAGCCATACACCACGCCGATATAGCGATCGAGGTCCATCGCGATCACCATCGTCGACGTGCCGCCGATGCGCGGGTCGATGCGCAGGCGGCCCTCGTAGCGGGTCGGATCGAGCTTGTCGTACGGGAGGACGAGCAGGGTGAACGGGCGATTGTGAAACACGCTCGTTTCGATCTCGGCGGGGATCGGTCGGAACATGTTGTCGGCGAACAGGGCCGTCAACGCGCGGTCGCCGACGATCTTCACCGGGAGCGCACACGCCGGGTCGGCCCCGATCACGCGGTCGAGTGCGTACACGCGCTCCTTTTCTCCCAGCGTCGCAAACGCATCGTCGAGCACCATGGCAAACGTGTCTTCATCGAGTGGCAGGTTGTTCGGCGAATCCCAGTCGATCGTCGCCTCGCTTTCGGGGCGACGCACCGTCAGGGTATCCTTCGGGCTCCGCCCGGTCGACTCCGGTGGCGTC
>CBFCYU010000137.1:0-5099 GCA_965602415.1 uncultured bacterium
TTGTCGAGCCGATCGGGGGGCACGCCGTCTACATCGACGCGAAGAGCCTGCTCCCCGACTTCCCGCAGCGCGAATTCCCCGCGCTCGCGGTGGCCAACGGACTTTACGCCGAGGCCGGCGTCCGGGGCGTGGAGGTCGGGAGCGTCATGTTCGCGCACGAGGACGAGGCGGGGAACGAGGTCTTCCCGGAGCTCGAACTCGTCCGTCTCGCCATCCCTCGGCGGATGTACACGCGGACGCACTTCGACGCGGTGATCGTCGGCGGAGAGACGGTCGCCGCGAATCGCGACGCGCTCCCTGGCTACCGGATCGTCAACGGGCACGGTCCGCTGCGGCACTTCGTTGCGCAGTTCGAGCGGATCGATCGTCGGTGAGCAGTAGGATGCGAAGATGCTGACCGATCGGATCGGCGAGTTCGCGGCGCTCGGGACATCGGTGCTTTGGGCGCTGACCTACGTTCAATTCACGATCGCCGTGCGCGCGATCGGCCCCTCGCGGCTGAATCGGCTCCGCCTCCTAGTCGCGCTCGTCTGTCTGTTCATCGCGCACGCGGTGGTCTACCGATCGCCGATCCCTCTCGACGCGGAGGCGGTCCGTTGGGGTTGGCTGATCCTCTCGGGCGTGTTCGGGTTCGCCGTCTCCGATGCCTTCCTGTTCAGCGCGCTGCTCCACTTGGGGGCGCATCGCACGTCACTGCTGATGGCGCTGATCCCGGTCGTCAGTGCGTTGCTCGCTTGGGGGCTGTTCGACGAGAGGCTGACGGGGCTTCAGATCGCCGCCGCTTTCCTCACCGTCGGTGGGATCGCGCTGGTCGTATCGGCGCCCCGCCCCACGAATCGAGAGGGTGAGGAGATGGGACACTCGGTCGCCGGCATCTTGTTCGCCCTCGGAGCCGTCGCGGCGCAGTCGCTCCGCTACATCCTGTCCAAACAGGGGATGAGCGGCGGGTACCCCGTCCTGTCAGCGAATGTGATCCAGATCCTGGCGGCGACGATCGCCGTCTGGGTCCCGGCGTTCGTCTCGGGCACATGGAGAACGAGCCTCTCCGCACCGTTCGGCCGGCGCGCGGCGGGGACGACGATCGGCGGTGCCGTGACCGGACCGTTCCTCGGCGTGACCCTGTCGCTCGTCGCACTGGCGAGGGCGCCGGTCGGGATCGCCTCGACGCTGATGGCGCTCGTTCCGGTCTTTCTCCTCCCGTTCTCCCGCTTCGTCTTCAAAGAGCCGATCGGGCTCCGGGCGATCGCCGGAACGGCCCTCGCGGTCGGCGGTGTCGCCGCGCTACTTCTCGTCTAGGAGAGATTGGAGCGGCTGCGGGAGGTCGCCTCGGACGAGGCGGAGCGGTCTCTTCGTGAGGTCGAGGATCGTCGACGAGGTCATCCCGGTCGGCCCGGTGACGATCAGGTCGACGCCGGCGAAACGATCGATGATCTCATCGATATCAACGAGCGGTGGGTCCCCGTGACGATTGACGCTCGTGCCGAACAGCGGGCGATCGAGCCGCGCGAGCGTCCGCTGGAAGAACGTGTGGTCCGGGACCCGGATCCCGATCTTCCCGTTGCGAGTTGCAGAAGGTGGAGATTCCGGCGCGTCGGGGAGCAGCAGTGTATACGGGCCGGGGAGAAGACGAGCGATTAGGTCACGGAGGCGTTCGTCGAGAGCGGCGTAGCGCTCCATCGATTCGCGGGTCGGAAGAAGGAGTGCGAACGGCTGATCAACGGGGCGATCCTTGAGCATGCGGACACGTTTGAGGCTGCGCTCGTCCCACGGGTTGCCGCCGATCCCGTAAATCGTGTCCGTCGGGAAGACGAGTGTCTGCCCCGTCTCCAGCGCCGCGTCGACGGCGGAGGGGGTTTCCGGATCATCGTGGGGCAGGACTCGCGGCATCATGCGCAGACGAAATGGATCACGTCGCCATCGGCGACGACGTAGTCGTGACCGGAACGATGAAGTTTCCCGGCGTCACGAAGTTCCTTCTCGCAGCCGACCTCGAGGAGATCCGCGAGCCCCATCACCTCGGCGACGACGAAGCGCTCGGCGAAATCAGAGTGAATCTTCCCCCCCGCATCCGGCGCCTTCGTTCCGCGGGGCACCGTCCACGCGCGAACCTCCGGTCCCTCGAACGTGAAGAACGTAATCAGATCGAGCATACGATGACCGGCCTGAACGAGGGCGTCGAGCCCAGTCCGTTCGAGGCCGTATTCGCCGAAGTAGATCGCGCGTTCCTCCGGCGATCCGGCGACCTCGGCGATTTCCGCTTCGAGGCGGCCGCGGATGCCGATTGCCTCGGTCCCGCGGTCGCGGGCGGCCTGAGCGACGGCCTCGGCATGACCGCTGTTACCCCCGTCACCGACGTTGGCGACGAACAGGCATGGCTTCGCGGTCAGGGGCGAGGTTTCACCGAGGAGGTCCTCGATCGCGTGATCGATGGACGTCGATCGGATCGGTCGACCGGATGCGACGGTGTCGAGGAGTCGATCCCACGCCTCGGCCCGGGCATGAGCCCGCCGATCCGTCCCCTTCACCTCCTGGTGAAGGCGCTTGGCGACCCGGCTTAGCGTCTCGTGGTCCTTGAGCAACAGCTCGGTCTCGACGATGTCGATGTCGCGGGAGGGATCGACGGATCCGATGACGTGTGCGACGTCCGGATCCTCGAAGCAGCGGACGACGTGCAGGATGGCGTCGACGGCGCGGATCTCGGCGAGGAACTGGTTCCCCATCCCCTCGCCCTCGTTCGCGTGCTCGACGAGGCCGGCGATGTCGATGAACTCGAGGTGGGTCGACACCTTTTCCTTCTCGGGGAACAGCTCGGCGAGCCGGTCGAGCCGCTCGTCGGGGACGGAGACGGTCCCTACGTTCGCCTCGATCGTGCAAAACGGGTAGCTCTCGACGCGCGCTCCGGCGTTGGCGAGGGCGTTGAAGATTGTCGACTTCCCGGCGTTCGGCAGGCCGACCAAGCCACACGTGAATCCCATCTCCCCTCCTCGCGGCCTCTTCGGAGGCCGCGCCTACTACGGGACGCCTCTCACCGACCTACTCTAGCCCGCCCAACAACTCCTATGGGGCGTCCGCCCGACGCCCGCCCGCGATCTGCTATGGGGCGTTCGCCAGGCGCCCGCCCGCCCAGCAACTTACTACAGGATAGGCCGCGCTCTGAGGCGACACAAGGTGACGCCCACGCGGGGATCGGCTAGACTTCGCGATTGGAGGGGACATGGAAGAGAAGGGCATCGAAATCCGGCTCCCCGACCTCGGCGAGGTCGACGAGGTCCGTGTTGTTCAGTGGCTCCAAGAGATCGGCGCTACGATCGCCGCGGACGAGGATCTCCTCGAGGTCGAGACGGAGAAAACGACGTTTGTCGTTCCGGCGCCGGCCGGGGGGCGGCTGATCGAGGTCGTCGCCATCGAGGGGGCGATGGTTCAACGAGGGGGAGTCCTTGGTCGGATCGAGCAGCCCGGATAGGCGCGCGCTTCACCTCTCGCTTGGCCGGGCCGACTACGGTTGGACGCTCGATCTCCAGCGCACCCTTCACGCCCGGCGGAAAGCCGGCGTAGCGCCCGACGTCGTCATCACGGTCGAACACAATCCGGTGATCACGTTCGGCCGAACCGGATCGCGCGAGCACCTTCTCGCTGCGCCGAGCGAGCTGAAGCGAGAGGGGATCGAGGTGTTCGAGGTCGAGCGGGGCGGGGACGTCACCTACCACGGTCCGGGGCAACTCGTCGTCTACCCGATCGTCGATTTGCGCGAGCATGGGCGCGATGTGAAGGGGTTCGTGAGGAGGCTCGAGGACGCGACGATCGCGACGTTGGCCGACCTCGACATCGGAGCCGGGCGCAGAGACGGGTATCCGGGTGTGTGGATCTCGGATCGAAAGATCGCATCGATCGGTCTCTACGTTAGCGGTTGGGTGACCCGGCACGGCCTGGCCCTTAACGTGGCTGTCAATCCGGCCCACTTTGCGATGATCCGACCCTGCGGGCTGCCTGTGGAGATGGTCTCGATCTGCGATCTCCTTGGGAGAACCGTACTCCTCGACCAGGTTCGGGACGCGCTTCTCGAGCGACTCGCCGAGCGGTTCGGTTGGGAGTTGGAGGCGTCGAGTCTGACCGAAATCTTGGGAGGAGCGAGTGAGTAGGCACCCGGAGTGGATCCGAGTCCGCGCCCCGAACCCGATTGAGGCCGACGGGATCCGCGCGATGCGGGACCTCCTGCAACGACATCGCTTGACCACCGTCTGCGAAGGGGCGATCTGCCCGAACACCGTCGAGTGTTGGGGGGCGCGGACGGCGACGTTCATGCTTCTCGGTGACCTGTGCACGCGCGCGTGCCGGTTCTGCGGTGTGACGACCGGGGATCCTGGAGGGATTGTCGATCATGGCGAGCCGGAACGGCTTGCCGCCGCGGTCGCCGAGCTCGGGCTGCGGTACGTGGTTCTCACGTCGGTCGATCGGGACGACCTGCCCGACGGCGGGTCCGGGCTCTTTGCCGTGTCGGTCGATCGGTTGAAGGCGAAGGCCGACGAAATCCGTGTCGAGATCCTCCTCCCCGACTTTCAGGGCGCTCGGAGTGCCCTCGATCGGCTGCTGGCGACCGGTGCCGACGTCTTCGGCCACAACGTGGAGACCATCCGCAGGCTGACACCTGGATTGAGGGATCGCCACGCCGGCTACAAGCAGTCACTCGCTGTCCTAGGGTATCTGAGCGAGCGGGCCGAGAAGCGGAAGGTCAAGAGTGGTCTGATGGTCGGATTGGGCGAGGCGCGAAATGAGGTCCTCGAGACACTCGCTGATTTTCGGAGAGCCGGTGTCGATATCGTGACGATCGGGCAGTACCTCCGTCCGAACGAGAGGGCGGTCCCGGTCGAACGCTACGTCCCACCGGCGGAGTTCGACGAGATTGCGGCGGAGGCCAAGGCGATGGGGTTCGGGGCGGTCGTCGCCGGCCCGCTCGTCCGAAGCTCGTACCACGCGCTCAAGGCCTACGCGGAATCATGCGCCTCCTGATCGACCTCGCGCCGGTGGATCCTCGGCGCGGACTGGCGATCGATGAGGCGTTGCTCGAGTCGGTTCGCCGCGGGGGGCAGGACACCGTGCGC
>CBFCYU010000138.1:0-5058 GCA_965602415.1 uncultured bacterium
CGCTGCGACGCAGCTACTACGTTCTAGAGCGCGACTTCGAGGTGATCTGATGCGGATTGAACGAATCGAACTGCGAGAGGTCCGGCTGCCACTTGTCCATCCGTTCGAAACGAGCCTCGGTCGCGAGACTGCGCAGCGTGCCGTCATCATCCGCGTCGACGCCCGAGGACTCGCCGGCTACGGAGAGTCGGCGGCAGGATTCGGCCCGTGGTACTCCTACGAGACGGTGAAGACCTGCTGGTACGTGCAGCGCGACTTTCTCGTGCCACTGCTCCTTGGACGGGAGATCGAATCCGCCAGCGAGATCGGCGATCTGTTCGCGCCGGTTCGCGGCCACAACATGGCGAAGACTGGACTGGAACAGGCGGTCTGGGACTTGCTCGCGAAGGAGGCCGGCCAGCCGTTGGCCCGTTTCCTCGGCGGCGAGAAGGATCGGATCGAGAGTGGCGTCAGCGTCGGGATCCAGCAGTCCGTCGGTGAGCTGCTCGATCGAATCGGCGCGTTCGTCGATCAAGGCTATCGGCGGATCAAGATCAAGATCAAACCCGGATGGGATCTGGCCGCCGTGGAGGCGGTTCGCGGCCGATTCCCCGACGTCCCCCTGATGCTCGACGCGAACTCGGCCTATTCGCTCGATGACGTAGCGCTGTTCCAGCGCCTGGACGCATTCGATCTGATGATGATCGAGCAGCCCTTGGGTCATGACGATATCGTCGATCACGCCAAGCTGCAGGCGCAGATTCGCACGCCGATCTGCCTCGACGAGAGCATCGTCACCCCGGAGCACGCCCGCTGGGCGATCGAGCTCGGTAGCTGCCGGATCATCAATATCAAGCCGGCCCGTGTCGGCGGCCTTGGCGCCGCAATCCGAATCCACGACCTCTGTCGAGAAAACGGCCTTCCGGTCTGGTGCGGCGGTCTGCTGGAGACCGGGATCGGACGGGCACACAACGTCGCCCTGTCGGCGCTCCCCAACTTCCGGTTGCCCGGTGACGTCTCGGCCAGCGCCCGCTACTACGAGCGAGACGTCGTCGATCCGCCGTTCGAGTTGAATTTCGACGGGACGATCGGCGTCCCCGCGGGACCAGGCATCGGCGTAGCGGTCGTCGAGGACCGTCTGGACGAGTGCACAATCCGATCTGAGGTCTTCGGGACCTAGCTCGAAGTCTGGCCTCTGCCGTCAGCTTCCGAGCTTCTCCGACAGCGCGGCGCTCGGTCGCGGGTAGTGCCCGACGCCGCGGAGTTTCTTGGTGTAGATCGCTTTCGTCGGACAGTGGTTGTAGCAGGCCCAGCAGCCGTAACACTTGTCCGAGTCGAAGACCGGTTTCGGACCGAGCTCGATCGCTCCGTACGGGCATGCGCTCTTGCAGATGCCGCACTCCGTGCACAACTCGGCGTCGACGTGCTTCGTGCCCATCGCTCGCCGGGATTGAGTGCGCGGGAAGGCGGGGAGGAATCGGAAGAACCCGCTGCGGGGTCGTTGTGACCGGATCGGTTGGCCGGCGACGTGCTCCCGTGCAACAGCATCGAGAGCGGCAACGAAACCGTCGAACGCCGCGAGTTCCTTGCTATTGGGAGCGCCGGTGAACGCTCTGCCTCGCGCGATCATCGGAGGGTAGTTCTCCGGGGTGTGGAGGCTGTGGCTGGCGACGGGACGAAAGCCTCTCTCCCCCGCCCAGCTGTTGAGAAGCCACAGCGTCTTGCCGCTGATGGCTCCGTACGTGTTGAAGAGGAAGGCCGGCTTGTCCCGCTGAGCCGGGAGACTCTGCATGAAGGTCTTCATCAGCATCGGCGGACCGAAGAAATCGGTGAACGTGGCAAATCCGACGATGCCGTAGGCGGTGAGGTCCGGCTTGCCGCCGCTCACAATGTCGAACAGGTCGAGGCGGATGGCCTGTGCATTCCGCGCAATGTACTCGCAGGCCAGCTTCGTGTTGCCCGAGCCCGAGTAGCAGCAAATCAGTCCGTTCATCTCCTCACCTTCCGTTGCCTGAGTGCTTCGCCCTCCGCTGGGTCAAAGGCCGATCTGCGTAGTGAACAGATGAGCCGCGGGTCTGTCAAGAGATCCCCTCTGCGACTAGCAAGGCTTGACCGCCTTTACGCTGATGCTGGAGATCGTCCCGGCCAGCTGATGAACCTTCTCCTGGTCCAGGCCGAGCGACTCGGGATCGACTTCCTCGCCGTCAATGAGGATCTTCGCTTCGGAGGATCCAGAGAAGGCCGAGTCGGCCGATACCTCCTTGAGGACTTCGACGTCCTCGAAACCTGCCTCCTCGATCGCCGCGAGGTAGTTGGCCTTCATCGACGCGCCGGCGACGCACCCGACGTAGGCCTCGATCGATTCCCTGATCGCGTCGGGAAGCTCCCTCAACAGCACGATGTCGGAGATGAGCATCCGCCCGCCCGGCTTCAGCGCGCGGAAGGTGTCTCGGAACACCTGCGGCTTGTCCGGGGAGAGGTTGACCACGCAGTTCGAGATCACGACGTCGACCGATCCGTCGGCGACGGGGAGGTGCTCGATCTCGCCGAGCCTGAACTCGACGTTCTCGATCCCGTTCACGCGGGCGTTCTCTCGCGCTCGGTCGATCATCTCCGCCGTCATGTCGACCCCGATCGCTCGGCCGCTGGGCCCGACGGCTTGCGCGGCGAGGAAGCAGTCGATCCCGGCACCGGATCCGATGTCAAGGACGGTCTCGCCCTCCACGAGAGAGGCCAGCGCGGTCGGGTTTCCGCACCCGAGTCCGAGATCGGCGCCCTCGGGAATGGCGCTCAACTGCTGCTCCGTGTAGCCGAGCGCCTGGCTCGGCGACTTAACCGAGCCGCAGCACGATTGAGACGCCCCACAGCAGGAGGTCCTGGCCTGCGCCCTCTGCCCGTAGCGCTCCCTAACGGTCTTTCGAATTCCTTCGTTGCTCATGATTCCTCCTTCTGTAGAGTCACTCTTGAATGAGATCTCGGGCCACCGATCCGAGCGTCGACTGAACGACCTGGACGAGCTCGTCGGACTTGGTGAGCAGGAGGCAGCAGATCTCGCCTTCTCTCTCGATCGTGGTCAGTGCCAACTTGTCGCCGCCCCGAATCCCGGCCTTCTCACGAATCTCCTTGGGAAGGACCATCTGACCTCGATCGTCGATGCCCACCAATGCTTGGATCTTGAAGCAGTTGCAGCCTTCGTGCTCGCTCATCCGTTCCTCCTGACAAATCTGATCTGTCTGATTATTCAGCAGCGCATGATAGCAACCATCCGCTCCTCTGTCAACCCCTCGACACCCAGGTTCGACAGGCGGATGACGCAGGCCGTTGAGTGATTCGATGCGACCGGGTACGCTGGATGCTCGGTGGAGCAAGGAGGACCGATGAGACGAGTCGCGAGGGCGGAGGTTCCCGAGACGAGGCGTGGTGACCACGTCGACGTTCTTCACGATGTTCGAGTTCCCGATCCGTACCGATGGCTGGAGGACGTCGATTCCGAGGAGACGGCGGCGTGGACCGGCGCGCAGGACGCGTTGACGCGGTCAGTGTTGGAGACGATTTCGTTCCGCGACGCGATCCGCGACCGATTGGACGCTCTCTCCAGCTTCGAGGCCGTCGGCGTTCCGCAGGAGGCGGGCGGGCGCCTCTTCTTCACGCTGCGGAAACCCGATGCGAGGCAGCCGTCGTTGTGCTGGACCGCCCCGGGGATCGACGAGGCTCGGTGCCTCGTCGATCCGGAGCGACTGGCCGATGACGCCACGATCTCGATCACCGGGTTCGAGCCAAGTCCGAGCGGGCGGTACGTAGCGTACGGGCTGGCCGAGGCCGGGTCCGATTGGCAGACGTGGCGGATCCTCGACGTGGACTCCGGCGAGCACCTCCCTGACGAGTTGGCGTGGGTCAAGTTCCCGCTTCCGAGCTGGCGGCCGGACGAGTCCGGCTTCTTCTACTCGGGGCTGGAGCCACCTCCGCCCGGCGAAGCATTCAAGGCGCCGGTGACGAAGCGGAGCCTCCGATTCCATCGGGTCGGAGAGCGGCAAGATGAGGACGCGGTCCTGTTCGAGCGTCCGGATGAGCCGATGTGGTTGTTCACCGGCCGGGTCACCGCCGACGGGCGCTATCTGGTCCTTTCGATCCAGCGCGGCACGTTCCGTGAGAATCGGGTCAGCTACATCGACCTCGAGTCACCGAAGGCGGAAGTGATCGAGCTGTTGCCCGAATTCGATGCCTCGTACCAGTTTCTCGGGAGCGAGGAACAGACGTTCTTCTTCCTGACGACGCGCGACGCGCCGCAGGGTCGAATGATCGCGATCGATCTCGATCGGCCGAAGCCGGCCGCGTGGACGGAGATCGTGGCGGAATCCGGCGCTGTCCTCCAAACGGCGTCCTACGTGGGAGGATGCTTCGTCGTCAGCGCGCTGGACGACGCGGTCGCACGGGTCACGGTCTACGATCGGCAAGGGCGGAAGGTTCGCGATGTGGAGCTCCCGGGCGACGGGACGGTCGGACTGCTGGAAGGGCGGGAGCGGGGAACCGCCGTGCACTTCACATACGCTGACTTCTCTCACCCGGACCTCGTCTTCGCGCACGACGTCGAGTCGGGCGAGACAAAGCCGTTCCGAGAGCAAGGACTGCCGTTCGATCCCAACGCGTACGTGACCGAACGGTGTGAGGTCGAGAGTCCAGACGGAACGCGATTCCCGGTCTTCCTGGCGCGCAGGCGCGACGTCTCCGTCGGACCCGAAACCCCCACGTGCCTCTACGGCTACGGCGGCTTCAACATCGCGATATCGCCGCACTTCAAGATCGACCACCTGTCGTGGATGGACCTCGGAGGGCAGCTGGTGGTCGCCTGCATCCGCGGCGGCGGGGAATACGGGCGAGACTGGCATCAAGCCGGGGCGCGGGAGAACCGACCGAACGTCTTTGCCGACTTCATCGCAGCAGCCGAGTGGTTGGTCGAGACGGAGCGGACCTCGGTGAGAAAGCTGGCGATCTACGGGCGAAGCAACGGCGGTCTGCTCGTCGGCGCGTGCATGACGAAGCGCCCCGACCTGTTCGGCGCCTGCCTCCCGGCGGTCGGCG
>CBFCYU010000139.1:0-5018 GCA_965602415.1 uncultured bacterium
CGTAAGGGTCCGAGCGTCGAGTTCGGTCCCCATCATGCCGCCTGCATTGGGGGGTCTCTGCGACGAGGAAGTGAGCGATGAGCGAGCATCGGATGCGACGGACCGAGCCGGAAATGCTGGTGGAGCGACTCTGGGACGAGGATTCGATGATCGTGGAGCGCCTCGCTCGAAGCGAAACCCTCGACGAGGCGCGCCATCGTCTGCTCGACTACCTCGGGGAGCTGGAGGAGGGCCTCCGTGCCGGGGCATTCGATCTCGATCGCCTCGAATGGTCGTCGGCCCTCGATGCAATCTTCATGTTCAAGAACCTCCTGTCGCCGGAGAACGAGGCGATCGCCGAATTCAGCACCCTCGAGCAGCTGTGGAGGCTGGCGCGTGGACACGAGGACGAGGAGATGGATCCGGGGTTCGTCGACGAGTTCCTCCACCTGTTCCGCGCGATCAACGGACGTTCCGGGATCGGACACGGCTGGCTCGATCGGGAGAGCGCTGGCCGGGCCGGGTCGGTGGAAGACGAGTTCCCGCGGATCGGACGACGCGCCGCGATCGAGCGGTCTCAATTCCTGGACGGACTTGCGGACGAGGTGTGGCGCGCGGTTGCTGCCCATCCTAGCGGTCTCGATTCCGAGATCGTGCGAAAGCGGGGGGAGAACCGATGCCGGATCCTCGCCGCCTTCGGCGCCACGGAGAGCGACTGGAACGACCCCGAGTGGCAGGCCGGGCACGTCCTGAAGGGGGTGGGCGGGGCGACGCGGTTGCAGGAGCTAGTCCCGCTACGCTCCGAGGAGGTCGCGGCCGTTCGGCTCGCCGTTCAGTACGGCATTCCGTGGGGGATCACGCCCTACTACCTGTCGCTGTTCGACTTCGAGTCGGACGATCGGACGGAGGACGGACAGGTCCGCTCGCAGGTCATCCCGCCGATCCACACCGTACGAAGGATGATCGAACATCGCCAGGATCGATCACGGGCGCTCGACTTCATGCGCGAACGCGACACGTCGCCAGCCGACCGGATCACGCGCCGCTATCCGACCGTCGCGGCGTTCAAGGTCTGCGATACGTGCCCGCAGATCTGCACGTACTGTCAGCGTAATTGGGAAATCTCGGACGCGATGGTCTTCGAGCGGCTCCCGACGTGCGCGGATCTCGATCCGGCGATCGCTTGGTTCGAAGAGCATCCGGGGATCACTGACGTCCTGCTTACCGGAGGCGATCCGCTGGTTCTCGACGAGAGCGTGCTCGAGTATCTCCTCAGACGGATTGCGGCCATGGAGCACGTGCGGAACATCCGAATCGGAAGCCGAGTGCCGGTGACGATCCCGATGCGGATCACCGAGGCTCTCGCCGAGCGGCTCGGAACCTACGTCGCCCCGGGCAGACGGAACCTCGCGTTTGTCACCCACGTGGAGAGTGCCTATGAGGTTACGCCGGAGCTCGCTTCGGCCGTCGACCGACTCCGACGACGTGGGGTCCAGGTCTACAACCAGCAGGTATTCACTGTCGAGACGAGCCGCCGTTTTCAGGCGGTCGCCAACCGGGTTGCGCTCAGGCAAGTCGGGATTGATCCGTACTACACGTTCTACACGAAGGGGAAGGAAGAACACCGGGACTACTTGGTCCCGATCGCCCGCCTCCTGCAGGAGCGGAAGGAAGAGGCCCGGCTCTTGCCGGGGATCTTCCGGACCGACGAGGCGGTGTTCAACGTGCCGGGGCTCGGGAAGAGCCACCTCCGAGCGAAACAGGACCGAGAGCTGATCGCGATCCGCCCGGACGGGCGACGCGTCTACCTCTTCCATCCGTGGGAGAAAGGAATTGCTCCGGTTGGCCCGTGGCCGTACGTCGACGTGTCGATCCGAGCGTACCTCGAACGGCTGGTAGAATTGAGCGAAGATCCCTCGGACTACGAGACCATCTGGACCTACTACTAGCGCGTCATCCCTCAGGGATCACTCGTCAGGAAAGGCCGGCACGACGAGGACAGCTTCCCACGTCAGATGGTACGTCGTTCCATTGATCTTCTGCGTGCCGGTTCCCGACATCTGCGTCTCGAGGAAGTCACCATCGAGGTCGATCGTCACGTTCTGCGGCGGGTTCATAGGAAGTGTCCCCGAGGCTTTGAGTGACATCGAGACCGTCCTCGCGCGGCCGTCGGAAAGGTTGAGGTCGAACGATGCCGAGCCTGGCCCGACCAACGTGATCGTCCCGGACAGGTCACGATTCTCGTGGACGAGGTCGAGCGAGATTGGGCTCTTGAATCCGGCTCCCGGACCGTCCGTCCACGTGATGTCCCCGATCCACAGCCCGGTGATGTTGACCGGCGACGAGAGGAACGAACAACCGCTCAGCCAGAAAACGGCAAGCAGTAGAACTCTCGCGATGATCGCTTTCTGTAGCTTCGACACGGATACCCCCTCCACTACATTCTGGTACGCCGTGAAGCACGGCGGAGGGATGCAAGGGGCGTGAGAATGGGACGTTGCGCACCCTTCTGAGGAGGCGAATCCGGCCGCCCGCCGACTATAATCGGGGCGGAGGTGTGCGATGCCCGAGCTCCCCGAACTCGAAGTGATGCGCGAGGTCCTCGAAGACCAAGTTCTCGGAAGGCCGCTGGCTTCGGCGCGGGCGTACCATCCGGGGATCCTCAAGACGGTCGATCCACCGGTCGATGGGCTCGTCGGGAAGTCGTTCGTTGGGATCGATCGTTGTGGGAAGCATCTGATCCTGTCGTGCGGGGAAGATCTTCATGTCGTCCTCCATCTGATGCTCGCCGGCCGGCTGGTACAGAGCCGGAGCGACACGAAGGTCACCAAGGCGACCGGGTTCGTCTTCCGTTTCGGCGACGGAGAGGACCTGCGAGTTATCGAGAACGGAACTCAGCGGCGAGTCCGCCTTCACGTCGTTCGCGATCCGAGTGACGCCGAGTCGATCGCCTCGCTCGGGGTCGAGCCGCTCTCCGACGCGTTCACGGTCGGTTTTATGACGGAGGCATTCAGCGGGCTCCGCCGCCAGCTGAAGAAGGCGGTGACCGATCAGCGGTCGATTGCCGGGATCGGCACGGCGTACGCCGACGAGATCCTCTACGCGGCGAAGCTCTCTCCGATCCGCTATGTCTCGACGCTGAAGCTGGAAGAGATCGAGCGGCTGCATCGGGAAACGCGGACTGTACTGGCGCACGCGATCGAAGAGGTCCGCGCTCGATCGGGAGGGAACCTCGTCGCCGGGCACGCACGGGACTTCCTCCGCGTGGTCAAGCACACCGGGCAGCCGTGCCCCGAGTGCGGCACTCCGATAGCAGAGATACGATACGCTCAGACCAAAACCTACTACTGTCCTACTTGTCAATCCAGTGGTAAGACGATCGCGGACAGGAGATCCTGGCTGACGAGGTAGGGCTGAGCGACAGCGCGTCATCCACGCGAGAAGCGAGCGAAGCGAGTTTCTCGCCCGCGCTCAGCCGAGTAGGGCTGAGCGCGCCGCCGACCGGCGATCTTGGGTGACGCGATAGCTGGCCAGCTTCTGCTCGTCACCCACACGAGAATCGAGCACGGCGAGATTCTCGCAAGCGCTTGGCGGCATACGGCCGAGCGCTCAGCGGTCCTGGCTCACGCGGCAGTCTGAGCACTCAGTGGCTCTGCTGCTGAGCCCTCAGAACTCGATCGGGTCCTTGATCGGGCCGCGTTCCCACTCGGGGCTTCGCGGGATGACCTTCCCGTCCTGCATCACCCACGAGACCGACTTCAGTGCCGAAACGTCCTCCATCGGATCGCGATCGACGAGGATCAGGTCGGCCCATTTTCCCGCCTCGATCGTCCCGAGGCGATCGGTCATGCCCAGGGCCTCGGCCCCGCCGCGTGTCGCCGCGACGATCGCGTCCATCGAGGAGAGGCCGAGTCTTACCAGGTACTCAACTTCCTCGGGGAGGAGGCACCACGGCTGATCGGAGAGGACGAAGTCCGTCCCCGCCGCGATCGTCACGCCGCGTTCTCGCGCGAGACGCATCGTCTCGGGGAGCTGCTCGACGCAGCGACGGAACCAGGTCGCGCTCTCCTCGAGATCGGTCGCGTCGCCCCACGGGAACTTCTCCGGGGTCTCCTTGTACTTCGTCAGCCGCTCTGCCAGGTCGTGCTTCACCCACAGGGTCGGAACGAGAGTGATCCCCTTGGCGGCCATGAGGTCAATCGTCTCCTCGGTGAGGAAACTGCCGTGCTCGATCACGTCAACGCCGGCACGAGCCGCCATGTCGGTGCTAATGAAGTTCGCGGCGTGGATGGCGATCGGAAGGCCGAGGCGATGCGCCTCGTCGACGCCGGCCTCGATCTCCTCGAGTGAGAACTCGGGCAGGTCAGTTCGGTGGGACGACAGGAGCTTGATCAAATCAGCTCCCGCCTTGTGCTCGACGCGGACGGCGTGGCGGATGGCGTCGGGACCGTCGACCTCGTGCGCGGCGCCGGCAAAATCCGACCCATGCCCACCGGTCATGCAGATCCCCTTCCCGGCGGTGTACAGGCGCGGAGCGACCAACTGGCCGCGCTGGCGGGCCGATCGGAGCGCGAGGTTGATCCGCGGTCCGCAGACGTCACGGACCGTGGTCACGCCCGCCTGCAAGGCACTTCGCAGGTTGCGGATCGCGATGGCCGTGGCGTAGGCGGTCGCGTCCCCTTTCGGTGGGGTCGTGGTGAACTCTGGCGCGCTGACGTGGACGTGGGCGTCGATCAGCCCGGGGAGGAGGAAGCGGCCTTCGGCCTCCACGATCTTGGCCTCCACCGGAACGTCGACCGATGATCGCGCTCCGACCTCGGCGATCGTGTTCCCATTGACGAGGACGACGACATCCTGAAGCGGCTCCGTAGCCTTTCCATCGATCAACGTGGCTCCGACAATTGCGATCAGTTGTCTCTCACCTGTTGGCATCTCCACTCCTCTCTATGGCTTCACTGGCCCATCCAAGAGAACCGAGCATGGCGAGGTTCTCTCAAAGGACTCAACGACCTCAGGGCTGAGTCCTCAGCTCATCAACC
>CBFCYU010000140.1:0-4964 GCA_965602415.1 uncultured bacterium
GTCTCGATTGAGGAATAGGACCTTCGGGGAGGTTCTCACCTACCGGGACGCGACGCGCGTCCTTGCAGTTCCAGACGATCTCCGGCACGATTCGAGCCGGGTGAGGCGAGATGCCAGCAGCATTCCTGTCATTGATCGCGATCTGGCTCCTGCTCACGCGTCGGCTTGATGCGCCTGCACTCGTCGTCGGCGTCGTCGTCGCTGGATGTGTCTGTCTTGCCCAGCGAATGCTGTTCCGACGGCATGACCGGCTGATGTCGATGCTTCTGCGGCATCCGGTCCGCAGCCTCCGCTACATCGGGATCCTCGCGTGGCGCTTCCTGATCTCGACGGGATATACGATCCGGCTCATCCTCCTCGGTGATGAGGAAGGTAGGATCGTTGCTCTTCCCCTTCGGCTGCGGCATCCCATCGGCCGGCTGCTACTGCTCAACTCCATCACGCTTACGCCATCCACGATCTCCCTTCTGGTGGAGGGGGATCTGCTCTACATTCATTGGCTCCGTGCTCGCAATGCTGAAGGGGATTGGGAAACGATCAAGGAGACCCTCGAAGGGGAACTGCTGACGATCTTCCCGAACGAGGCCTCATGAACGTCATCGAGGGGATCATCCTGGCCACCATCCTGCCGCTGCTATGGCTCTTTGCGAAGGCTCCCACGGCATGGGATCGCCTGGTGGCCTACAACTCCGCTGCCAATCGCGTGACGGTCGCCTTGGCGATCGCATCTGTCGTCCTAGACCGCGCGGTGCTTCTTGATGTCGCGATCCTCTACGCCGCGCTCAGCTTCATCGGTGTCGTCGCTCTGGCGCGCTTCATGGAGAGGGGGGGAGGATTCCGTTGATTGGCGCAGCCCTTGCAGCCTCTGGCGCCCTCCTTGTCGCGGTGGGAACATTCGGGATCATGCGCTTTCGGGACGTGTACTCCCGCCTTCAGGCAAGCGGGGTGTCGGACAACGCAGGGCTCGCTCTGGTTCTTCTGGGCCTCGCCGTCTACGAAGGGTGGGCGCCGATGGATTGGACGCTCCTCTTCCTTCTCCTGCTGATGCTCGTCACCAACCCGATCGCCACGCACAGCATCGCCAAGAGCGCTTTCGTGCAACGTCACACAGGAGAGGATTCGACGTGATCTCACGGGCCGTCCTTCTTCTCCTCCTGCCGATCATCGCCGGAGTCTCGCTCTTCCAACGGAGGCGCCTGTCCGCTGTGATCGGCATGGGGCTCTTCAGTCTCGTGTTGGCAGCGACATACCTGTTGCACAGCGCACCGGACGTTGCAGTCACGGAAGCAGCAATCGGCGGCGCCCTCGTCACCGTCATCTACGTTCTGGCCATCCGCCGCACCGGGCGACTGCTCGTGGTCGGCGATGAGGTGCCCGGACTTCTTGCGCTCGAAGGCGGCGAGTTCGTCGGCGTCGAGGTCGACATCCTCGCCGGGTTTGCACGGCGCCTCGGACTGGACCTCTCGATCCAGATCGCCCCGTTTGGAGACGTCGAGACAATCCTCCTGCGTGGCGACGCCGATCTTGGCGCTGGTGGCCTGTCGTCGGAGCCGCCGACGCGGCTTCATCGAAGCCGCGAACACCTGCCAACCGCCCTGGTGCGCCTGCGTCCGCAGGCCGACGATCGCCCCTCGCCCGAGGAGCCTCCGACCACCGATCGTTGTGAGTACTCAGGCTGTTTCTCCGACCTCGTCGGGGCATTCCGGCGCAACGAGCTCATTGAAGCCACGCTCGACATGGCGCGCTTTCTCGCGGTTTCACGGACCGACATCTCGAGTTGGAGAGTCGACCGGCTCTCCACCCCCAGAGGGTACGCGTTCGTCACCGCGCCCAGGAGAAGAGACCTGCGCGATCGGCTGAGCGCGTACATCGACGAACTCGAGCGCGACGGCAGCTTGGATGACATGATACGGAGGCACCTACCGTGAAACGGATCGTTCGCACGGCCCTGGCAATAGCGCTCTCACTCGCTGCCTGTGGGATCGTGATCTTCAATCTCCCGATCTCCGAGGGAGCCACTCACCAGAACGATATGACCCGACTGGCCACGGAGACCGGGGCGCCGAATCTCGTCTCCGCCATCTATCTCGGTGCTCGCCTGTACGACACGCTCTTCGAGGTCCTGGTCTTCACCGTCGCGGTCATCGGCGTACGCTTCTACCTAATGCGGCGGCCGTCTACCGCCCGAGCGACTCCGATCCCGGAGTCGCATGTGCTCCAGGCATCGGCGCAGATCCTCTACCCGCTGACGCTCATTCTCGGCCTCTACCTAGCTCTCTTCGGACATCTCTCCCCGGGCGGTGGCTTCAGCGGCGGCGTGGTCGCCGCGAGCGGCCTCCTGTTGTGCGTGATGTCAATCGGCGCCGAAACGGTCTACCGTCGCCTAAGCGGAGCCGGCATCGAGCGACTGGAGTGGGCACTGCCGATGGTCATCGTGGCGGTCTGCGTACTGCCCGTCATGTTCAGTCGGCCAATCCTCTCGAACGCCCTCCCGGTTGGCCAAGCCGGGCATGTCTTCGGAAGTCCGTCGATTCTGCTTCTCAACATCCTCATCGGGCTGAAAGTCTTGATCGGCTCGTGGATGGTGCTGTACGCGTTCATCCTGTATCGGGGGGAGATCTGATGGGCTGGCTCGGTGGCACGACCGTCGCCATGATCTTGTTCGCCATCGGCACCACGGCGCTCATCGTCCGCAGGGATCTGGTGATCAAGCTCCTCGCCCTGGGGCTTGTCAACTCGAGCGGCATCCTCTTCCTCATCTCGATCCGCTTCCAGCCGAAGATGGAAGCCCCCATTCTCCCTGCAAAGGTCGGGATCCCGATCGCCGACCCGCTGCCTCAAGCCCTCGTCCTCTCTGCCATCGTCATCAACTTCGCGATCCTGGCGCTCTCGTTGGTCTTCGTCATGCTACTCGTTGAACGCTATCACAGCACCGACTGCGCACGGATCGAGCACGCCGTGGAGACGGAGAAAGCGACCCTCGGAAGCCAGAATCTGGCCGCCGATCCTTCGGGTGCCGATGCACAGGAGGCGATCCCATGATCCTGCCGCTCTTCCCTCTCTCGCACATCCTCCTTGGACTGGCAGCGATCGCTTGGAAGGCTTCCGCCCGAGCCACACTGATCGTCGGGCTGATCGTCGACATGGCTCTTGTGGCGATCGCGTTCTCGCCAGCCGCCCCCTGGCTTTCTTCGACGGTCGCCGGTGGATGGACAGATGCGATCGGGATTCGGCTCGCCCTCGACTCGCTGGCGCTCGATCTCATCCTGCTTACGATCCTGCTCGAGCTGGCGATCATCATCTACCTGTGGCGGCAGCACCTTCGCCCCAGCTTCGTCATCCTGCTGCAGTTCCTTGTGGGGGCCGTGATGGCACTGGTCCTGACCCAGGATCTGTTCAACATCTACGTCATCCTCGAACTCCTCACCCTGGTCAGCTTTCTCCTCGTCGCCTATGACCGTCGCACATTCCAGATCTGGGCGAGTCTCAAATACCTGGTCTTGGCTTCGGTTGGCATGTCGATCTTCCTCCTCGGCGTCGCTGTGGCGTACACGAACGTCGGAAGTCTCGGACTCGCGGCCATCCAACGAGCCGTCGCCGAGAATCCGCAGGCGGGCTGGATCCCCCTGGCAGCAGCCCTTTTGGTCTCCGGCGTGTCGGTCAAGGCAGGGATCCTCACGTTCTCCCTTTGGCTCCCGGACGCTCACTCGGCGGCACCAGCCGCGATTTCGGCGTTCCTCTCTGGACTGGTCATCAAGATGGGAGTCGTCGTGTTGATTCGTCTGGCCGGCGTCTTCCCGCTCGCTCTGGTCCTCCAGATCCTCGGCGCGATCACCGGAATCGGAGGGGCGATCTATGCCATGGCGAGCAAGGACCTCAAGCGAATGCTTGCCTTCCACACCCTGTCGCAGATCGGATACCTACTGATCGGCATGGGGGTGGCAAATGAAGCGGCCGCCAAGGGCGTTCTCGCCTACGCGCTGGCGCATGGGTCATTCAAGGCGCTCCTGTTCCTTGCTGCGGGCGCAGCCTATGATGTCGTCGGCTCCACCGAAATCGCCGAACTGACTCGTACCCGGCATCGGATTCCGCTTCGGACGCGCGCCGCGTTGCTGCTGGGGACCCTGGCCATTGTCGGGCTCCCTCCGTTCGACGGCTACATCGCCAAGGCTCCC
The DNA here is from genome assembly GCA_965602415.1 of uncultured bacterium. GTDB lineage: Bacteria > Bipolaricaulota > Bipolaricaulia > UBA7950 > UBA9294 > JANQEA01. Next base: position 4,176 of record CBFCYU010000140.1, read on the forward strand.
CTTCTTAACGCCGCCCACGGATGGGCGAACCAGATCATCCTTCTCCTCCTGGGGATCGGCACGGCCGCTTCGTTTGCCAAACTCCTCCCGCTCTTCAAGGGACCCTACCGACGGGTCGGCAACGATCCAGCATGGGAGTCCTACATCGTTCTGGCCCTACCGATCGTCCTGTTCCTTCCGATCGAGCGCGCTCTCTTCGGGCCTGCGTTCGTCCTTCCGGCCATGGACTGGGTCATCGCCGCCGAATCGGTTGCCGTAGTAGCGACTGGCTGGCTGGTGCATCAGATCTTCCGCAGGCTCTCGTTTCGCCCGTCGGAGAGCCTCTTCCGGCTCGAGCCGGGGATGTTCGCCATTCTCCTCGGATTCGTGGCGATCTATCTGCTCCTCCGGCTCGGCTGATCGGTGCAGCAAGCGCCGTTTTGCGGTACCGTTCACTCCATGGCAGATCGACTCATCGATGCCTACGACGCATACCTCCTCGACGTGGACGGGGTGCTCGTCCGCGATTCCGAGCCGATCGGCGGCGCTGCCGCCGCGCTGGCGGACCTCAATGATGCTGGTCGCGTCCTTCTGCTGACGAACAACTCGACTCGGTCCCGAACCCAGCACGCCGAGCGGCTCGTTCGCTTGGGGTTCGGCGTCCGCGTGGATCAGGTCCTCTCCTCCTCCTACCTTGCGGCGGAATATCTGCGGGACGCACATGACTTGGTCTCCGTCTGGGTGATTGGCGAGGAGGGGCTGCGCGATGAGCTGGTCGCGGCCGGGCACCGTCTCGCCGATCGACCCGAG